>NZ_JACJSM010000025.1 GCF_014698145.1 Oscillatoria sp. FACHB-1406
TTTCCCAAAATGGCAGTTGAGATTGGGATTGGATTCTAAAAAGAGCGAAAAACCTCGCTATCAGAGCGTGAGAAACCGAGGCAGAGCTATGTCGCACAGAGAGCTACTATTTGTCGTGCGGAATGTGGGTTGTGACGCTGAATCGCCAAGATTTTATTCGATTGCACCGGGCAAACTCCGAGCATTGCGGTATTATTGTCTGTACTAACGATACCGATCGCCTGCGTATGGCAACTCGAATCGACGAAGCGATCGCAGCAGCATCTCTACAAGGTAAATTGATTCGGGTCGTGCGTCCTGCCAATTGAACGCGATCGCAAATCCCGATCTCTCGCCCAATGCACGCTTTAGGGATTTTGTCAACATCTATAAAACATCCCCGCAAATCAAGCTAAAGCCTTGATGTAGCGCTTGAAATCGGGAGTTTTTGGAGATATTAATTGAGGGGTAGGGTGCGTTAGCGTTCTTCGTAACGCACCAAATCGGACTCAATACCGCCCCAACTTCGTAGTTTTCAAGCTACAACGTCAGCGAATGCACGTCAGTTTCAATTAACTTCGCCAAATCTTGCAAGAATGAAGCCGCATCAGCCCCATAAATAATACGATGATCGGCGGTTAAATTGACCTGCATTTGTCGCTGTACCTTCATCATGCCATCCGGCGTTGCCACCACTTGCGGGCGCGAAGCTCCGATCGCGAGAATTCCGCCCTGTCCCGGCGGTAAAATAGCATCGAAACGGTCTACCCCAAACATCCCCAAATTAGACAGAGTGAAGGTTCCGCTATTGTACTCCTCCGGTTGCAACTGTTTGCTGCGGGCGCGATCGACCAACCCCTTCCAATTGCGCGAGAGCGAGTAAATATCGATTTGGTCGGCATTTTGCAGTACCGGCGTAATCAAACCGCCATCCGGCATCGCCACCGCCACGGAGATATTCACATTACTGCGATATTGAATATTGCCATCCACATAAGACGCATTCACAATCCGATGCTTCGCCAGCACCATCGCTACCGCTTTCGCCAGCAGCGCCGTCATGGTCACGCCCTTCGACTTAATTTTGCCGTACAGTTTATCCAACTCATCCGTCGCAATCGTGTAGCCGACGCGGAACACCGGAACCGTTAAACTAGCTTCCATATTCCGCGCCACTGCTTTTTGCAGCGTATTCATGGCTACCGCTTCCCCACTCGGGGCGGCAACAGCAGCAGGGGCGGGAGCCGGTTTAGCCGCCGGAGCCGGAGCAGCCGCAGCAGGGGCGGCAACAGCAACAGAAGGAGTAGGAGCTTTACCAACGGATTTTTCCACATCCGCTGCTACAATGCGTCCGTGAGGGCCGCTGCCTTGTAGCGTTTGCAGATCGACTTTTAATTCTTTAGCAAGTTTGCGCGCGCGCGGAGAAGCAACAATGCGTCCGTTGCTGTTACTCGTTGCAGGAGCGGCTGCCGGTTGTTCCGGTGCGGCGGGGGCAGTAGCTTGAGGTTTCTCTTCCGCTTTCGGCGCGGCTTGTCCGCCTTGCATCGAACCAGCTTGCTGCTTCGCTGCTTCGATTTCAGCTTCCGTCTCCGCAAGTAGGGCAATCGTCGAACCGACTGCCGCTTCATCGCCCGCCGGGACGATAATGGAGGCGAGATAGCCTTCGTAGAAGGATTCGACATCCATATCTGCCTTATCGGACTCAACCACAACCACCGTTTCGCCCTTTTCCACCTTATCTCCCGGCGACTTCACCCAGGAGACGATTTTTCCTTCGGTCATGGTGGAACTGAGAGCGGGCATGAAAATATCGTGAATCATGGGCAGTCTACCGATGTTTAGAAGCAGTGTTGAGCTATAGCATTTTAATTCAGCACGGTCGTGCCGAACAAGACCGTATTGAGTCAATCGAACCAGAACCTTCGATTTTCCGGTTACTTTTTCAACAGATTCGCGCACAAAATTCCTGAAGCTGCCACCGCCGGAACGCCAATTCCCGGAAGCGTGCTATCGCCGACGCGATACAATCCGGTAATAGGAGTGTGGCAGTTGGGAAACATCCCTTCCCCCGCTGCAATTCCAGGGCCGTAAGTCCCTTGGTAGCGTCGTAAGTAGCGGGCATGGGTGAGGGGAGTGCCGATTAACTCTAGCACGGCGCGATCGCGGATATCGGGAATGACGCGCTCTAAAGCTTGATAAAGGGGCTGGGCGCGCTCCATTTTGCGCGTTTCGTACTCCCCATCGCGCTGCCACCCAGCAAAGGGTTCTAGGGTGTAAGCATGAACGACGTGATGCCCGGACGGGGCAAGGTTGGCATCCCACACAGAGGGAATGGAAATCATGCAAGTATTGCCCGGTTCGGCGATGTCGCGCTTTGAGTCGCGCACGACAACATGATGTCCCGTCAACCCTTCCAATCCTTCCGCCCGAAAACCGAGATGGAGGTGCATGAAACTTTCAATCGCGGGGGTGGCGAGGGCTTGTTGGCGGAAAGTTTGGGGTAAGTCTTTGGGTTGCAGTAAGTGTTGGTAGGTATCCCAGAGGGTAGCGTTAGAGATAACGACAGGGGCTTTAAGGATTTCGCCTTGACGCAGCCTTACGCCCGTCACGCGCCGGGATTCAACCAAAATTTGCTCGACGTGCGCCTGCAAGCGCAACTGCCCGCCCCAACGCTGCAAACCGCGTACTAAGGCTTGAATAATTGCCTCGCTTCCTCCGAGGGGATATTCTACCCCCGCCCGCATCCGTTCGCCCAACATGAAGGCAACTTCTGGGGCGATAGTGCCTTCAGCTTTTAAACCCGATAGTAGAAAGCATTCTAAGTCGATCGCGCGCCGCAGCCAAGGATCTCTTACTGTTTGATTCAGGACATCGCCCACGGAGGCATTAACGAGGGGCAGTTGGGGGAGGAGTTTAAGCAGGGCGGGGAAATAGTTCCCTAGGAGATGGGGAATAACGCGCCAATCTGCCGACAGCGCGATCGCGGGAATTTCTTTGAGCGCGTCGTAGAGTGGTAACATCCGCTGGCAAAAAGCTTCCCATTCTCGCGCGCCTTGGGGGGTGATTTTAGCGACTTCAGCGGCGTAGCGCTGCAAATCGCAGTAAACCGGAAATACGCCTTCAGGAAAATGATAATGTCCGAGGGGGTCATACGCGATCGCCTCCACCGTTTCGCCCAATTCATCCAGCACTTGTTTGAGGGGATTCAAACTCGGTCGCTGTTGGCTCAAACCGCAGTAAAATGACGGGCCGGAGTCAAAATGAAACCCCTGCCGCGAAAAACCGTGGGCTGCACCGCCTGCAATGCTGTGACTCTCGCAAACCAGCACCCGCCAGCCCGCCTTCGCCAGCAATCCCGCCGCCGTCAAGCCACCGATACCGCTCCCGATAACAATCGCGTCGAATTGAGAATTCAAAGTTTCAAGTCCGAGAATTTTTCTGAAACCTCAATATCTTAATCCTCCTCGAAACCTAAAAATAGCGTCTAAGATTCGCCTTCCTCGTCTTCGTAAACCAACAAATCTCCCGGCTGACAGTCTAAAGCCTTACACAACGTACTTAGCGTCGCTTCATCAATGCGAGTCAGGCGGCGGCGAGTCTTGAGTCGAGAAATAGAGCGCGGGTTCATTCCCGTGAGACGAGCGAGTTCCTTGTTGCGAATATCTCGTTCTGCCATAACAACAGCTAATCTCCAGCGAATACCCATGCCCTTGCTATATAACCCTGCAACGCGATGCGTTCTCTCTTTCGCACTAAGATTCGCTCTCGTCCTCTTCGTAAACTAACAAATCTCCCGGCTGACAGTTTAAAGCCTTACACAACGCATCAAGCGTAGGTATGTCTAGTTTAAGCAGAGGGCGCTTTCTCAGCCGCGAAACCGAAGTCGGATGCAAGTCTACGAGCCGAGCTAGCTCTTTATTAGACATTTCTCGATCTGCCATGATAACGGCCAGTTTCCATCGAATTGCCACTCGACTGCTTCGTTCGTTTTGAGGGGGTTTGCATTGCCCATGCTACCACTGCTTGTTTTTTATCCTTACTAAAATAGCATCCAAAGCTAATTAATTAGCAAAAACTGTATTATCGTTATTCCCAACGCCGTTCGCACAGAACTGCTCGCTGAAGACATTTTGTAGGGTGGGCAGCGCCCACCAGCTAAGACTTTCAGTGTTTAGAAACGTACTTTCACAAGCCAGTAGCGCTATACCAGCAAGAATGAGGTTAATTGTTACATGGAATGAATTAATTAAAGTTAGTTTAAACTATTTTAAAACGAAATAACGGCAACAATTCATAGAAAAATATGAAAGTTTATTTGATTCTTTACACAAAGATCGAGCGTCGATGTATAATGGATTGCACGGACGCTTTTGGATTTTGTCAATGAAGACTCTGAACATCGAGAACTTGCCTGACGAACTCTATCGCAATCTTCAAAATCTTGCGGCTGCGCGCAAGTTAACGCTCAATGAAACCGCACTTTATCTTTTACAACAGGCATTTCAATTTCACGAGCTTCAAGATCAGCCGATGTCCGCAATTTTAGGAAAGATTCGCAGTCGCCCTAGAGTTAATCCGAACAGTTTGGGCTTGCTCGATAGTACGATGCTGATTCGTGAGGATCGCGATCGATGACAGCTTCCTTGCGATGCGTTTTAGATACCAATATTTGTATAAAGCTTTTTATTGACGATCCATTAACTCCCAAAGTCGATTTGCTTTTCGACCATTTAAACAATCCTTCGACTGAGTTTTTTGTACCCGACTTGTTCTATATTGAATGCGCCAACACCCTTTGGAAGTATGTTCGAGCGAATCTTTATACTGCCGCGCGAGTGCGAGAAGATTTAAATGATTTGAAAGCACTGCGCTTGCAAGTCACTCCTACAAAGCATTTAATGACTGAAGCCGTTCAAATTGGTTTAGACTACGGCATTACCGCTTATGATGGCTGCTATGTTGCTTTATCTGAGAGGGTTAATGCACCGCTATTGACACTAGATGAGCGGTTAGTAAATTCTCTAAAATCCAGCCGGTTTAATGTCGTTTCATTTACAACTTTTCTAGTCCCTCCATTGCCATCCTAAACTTCGTCAGAGATGCAAGCAAGAAGTTGTTGAAGTAATTTTGACCCAAGAAAGGGGGGCGATTGCTCTTCTTCTACATCATAGCAAGTAGGGTGGGCAGAGCATTTGTAAGATTGAGCGCGATGGGGATAACTTTCGAGTTGCCCTGCCCACCATTAATATTGGTGGGCATTGCTGATTCAGTAATAAGTTAGTCTGTCATAGGTAAATGTTCGGCAATGCACACCCTACTACATTGACTAGAAATATTCAGTCTATCCTCGGAAAATGTACGGAAAGTTTCTGGATAATATTCTCTGTAAGGAGATTATCCAGAAACTTTCTGTTTTTTGCACTTTGGGAATTGACTATCCAGAAAATGTCGGTACAATAAATAGTTATGTCGCTTGAGTCATGGGTATGAGTGTCACTTGATTTTTGTTTAGTGGGTGCTTCTTGTAAACAGTTCAGTGTGGACTTTTTGATGCTATGCAATTTCTAAACTATTCAGAATGTAGTTATTAATTGAAAAAATAGATTGTAGTAGAGCATTTTTAGATCAGCAGTACCGGAGGATATTGTCCATGTTGTCCCAGCATTTTCAACAAGCCCATGCAGAGATTGTCACAGTCGGCGAAAACTTACTTCAGTTTTTAAAAGAGTTTAGGCAACAACGACTCACAGAAGGTGATGATACTCAAAGCCTAGAAAATGTTGAAAGTGATATTGTCAAGGCAATCAAGGCACTCAAAGCTCAGAAATATGAGGTAGCTGTTGTCGCTCCCATGAAAGCAGGGAAAAGCACTTTCCTCAATGCGATTATTGGTGCTGACGTGCTGGCTAGCGAATCAGCCGCTTGCACAATATGTCGAACAGATGTCCAACATATATCACAGGGATCAACGCCAAGTTTGCTTGAGTACAAGCAAGATCGGACACATCCCAGTGTCGTTAGTGAAGGTAATGCTACTGAAATCCAGGAGAAATTTCTAGAGCGTACTCGTCAGATTCGCGATCGTAAGCGTCCTGACGAGAGAATTCCAGAACGCTTTAAACTGAAGCATCCAATTGAAGCGATCGGTGATTTGCCATCTTTGTCTGGTTTTACTTTAATAGATACACCAGGCCCTAATGAATGGGAGTCTGCTTCTTCTGAAGTATCTACTTTAAAGCAAGCGTCTCTGGAAGCATTGAGAACCTGTAAAGCGGTGCTGTTTGTTTTAAACTACCGATCTTATAAGGATAATGCGGTAGATGAATTATTCGCATCAATAACAAAAAATCGCCAAGAGCTTCTTCAGGAGAGCAAAGGGAGAATATATTTTATTCTAAATCAGGTCGATTTAAAATCGGAGAAAGATCCAGAGATTTCTGAGACAATTAGACAACTGAAGCAGGATTTAGATCGGTTTGGTTTTCCCGATCCGGTAGTTTTTCCAGTCAGTGCATTACAAGGACTCCTCGCTAAACTCATTCAACAAGATAGAGCAACTGAAAAGCAGGTTAAGGACTTCAAGAAATTCTTTAGCGCACAATACAGTGAAGAAAATGAAGATGGAGACATGATCATTCCTGCCCCGAAAAAGATTGCTTCTCAAGCGGTAAGAGATAGTGGCATTCTGGATGTACAGGAAGCTGTTTTTCAGACAATTGTTCAAACTGCGGGATGGAATCTCTTGAGTGATGTTTTGAGTCAGTTAGATAGATCGGCTAAATCGACTGAAACTACACTCAATGTTCAGATTGCTGGATGGCAATTGAAAGTTGATGAGTTGCGAGAAAAAGTTGATGAGTATAAAAAAAGGCGTGCTTCTGCAAGGGACAAAATAGACGTGGTAAGGGCAGCCGTAAGCGCTCAAAAAGATAGGCTAATGGAGGGCTTCGGCGCAGGTGTTGATACTTTTGCCGAAGCCGCTAAAGAAAAGATTCAAGAACAGATAGATTTAATCGCTGAAACCCGTTCTTCAGGGGGAGCTAAACAACTCCCTAATTCAGATACAAACCTTTTTGGAGGGGATGAAAACTTCTGGGGAAGATTATTTAGAGAAGGAGTTGGAATCGCTGGCGAGCTTTTAGAGTTGATTCCTCAAGCAGGAAGGCAGTTATCGAAAGCTTTCCGAGTTAGTGTCTCTCTATTTGAAAGAATGAACGGGGATGGCTTGATCCCTGGCTCTCCCAGAGAAAACTCCGATCCGTACATCATTGAATATTCTAATAAAGCTGATGCACAGAGGATTGCATTAACTATCAACGATTACTGCGCTCCGTATATTCAAAGTTGGTGGGTAGATGTTCAAGATCGATTAATTCGTCAAGGTGAAAAAACACGGGAAAACCTCGTAATCAAAATTCAGAACGATATTCAAGGCATTTCTGATGAGCTTTCTGAGTATTTAGGGGAATCACTCCAAGCTAAGATCAATATCAATCCTATCCAATTCCCTGAATTTGAGTTTCAAGGGCTTGACGAGATGATCTTTAAACAGCAGGAAATCATTCAAAAGGCAACTAAGAGGGAAAAGCGCACGAAATGTTGTAGTTCCAATGAAGTTTATTACGTTGACGTTCCGTTCGAGGAGAAAGATACTGTGTTTGCAGTTGACTTGAGAGAGACAGCAGAGAAAATTAAAGTAAAAATTAATGAACAAGTTGAGAGAAACAAAGGTCTGTTAGCTCGTGTTGTCCAGAAGCAAGTAGATGCAGATTTTGCAAATGCGGAAAAGCAGATTTCAGAGTACATGAGTAAATTTCAAATTGAGTTAGAAAGAATTCTTTCTGAAAGGGACAAGAAACAGGAAGAAGCGCCATTGATGATTGAATTGTTGAAAGGTTACAGTCAGAGGCTAGAAAGGCACTTACAAACTTTAAATCAAACAAGAGTTACTCTTGACGAGTGGAAACCTCGCTAACTTAGGTGAAGCCGAATCAACTTATCCACATCAAAAAACCGGGTTGGTTAACCCGGTTTCGATAATCTTACTTCACCTTCAATCCGGCGTTATTGGGGTCGTACTCTTGCAGTTCCACACTCACCGATTTCGCCTTCCAAATTTCCTTAGCATACTCGCGAATGGTGCGATCGCTAGAAAATTTATCCATGCGCAAGGCATTGAGAATGGACATCCGCGTCCAACCTTCTTTATCCTTGTAAGCTTCGCTGACGCGCTGCTGGCAATCGACGTAGGCTTGATAGTCTGCCAGTAGCATATATTGGTCGTTGTAGAGCAGCGAATCGACAATCGGCTTGAACAATTCGCGATCGCCGTGGGAGAAATCTCCCGCTGCAATGCGATCGAGAACGCCCCTTAACTCCGCATTATTCTTGTAGTAATCCATCGGATTGTAGCCGCGTACTTTCAAATCTTCGACTTGCTGGGCGGTTAAACCAAACAAGAAGAAGTTTTCCGCACCGACTTCCTCGCGGATCTCGATGTTTGCACCGTCTAACGTCCCAATCGTCAGCGCCCCATTCATCGCAAACTTCATATTTCCCGTTCCCGAAGCTTCCTTCCCTGCGGTGGAAATTTGCTCGGATAAATCGGCAGCGGGATAAATTTTCTCGCCCAAGGAAACGTTAAAGTTAGCTAAGAAAACGACTTTCAAGCGTCCGCGAACGTCGGGATCGCGGTTGACGACTTCAGCGACGGAATTGACCAGCTTAATAATCAGCTTCGCCATATAATATCCCGGAGCCGCTTTGCCACCAAAAATGAACGTCCGAGGGACAACTTCGATATTCGGCTTCTGTTTAATGCGGTTGTAGAGGGTAATAATATGCAGTACCGCCAACAACTGACGCTTATATTCGTGCAATCGCTTCACTTGCACGTCGAACATTGAATGGGGATCGATCTCGAGATCGTTATGCTTCCAGATATAGTTCGCCAGTTTGCGCTTGTTATCGAGCTTAATCTGTTGCCAACGCTGGCAAAATTCAGCATCGTCAACCCATTTCTCTAGCGTTCTCAAGCGATCGAGATGACTCGACCAATGATTATCGCCCAATTTCTCGGTATACAGGGCGGCGAGTTTGGGGTTGCACAATAAAATCCAACGACGCGGGGTTACGCCATTGGTTTTATTGTAAAAACGTTCCGGCCAAAGTTCGGCAAAGTCTTTGAGGGTGTCACTCTTAAGCAGTTCCGTGTGCAGTTCGGCAACCCCGTTAATCGCATGACTGCCGACGCAAGCTAAGTTCGCCATGCGGATCGATTTAACCGGCGTTTCTTCAATGATGGACATTCGCGCCAAGCGTTCTGCATCGTTGGGAAACCAAGTTCTCAAGTCTTCGAGAAAGCGATGATTGATTTCGTAGATGATTTCGATATGTCGCGGCAGCAAACTTTCAAACAAGCTGACCGGCCAACGTTCCAGCGCTTCCGGCATCAAGGTATGGTTGGTGTAGGCAAAGGTTTTTTGGGTAATGTACCACGCTTTATCCCACGAATAATGATGCTCGTCGAGTAGGAGACGCATTAACTCGGCGATCGCAACGGTTGGGTGCGTATCGTTGAGTTGGATGGCAATGTCGTCGTAGAGGTTATCTAAGTTGGGGTAAAAACTCAGATGTCTGCGAATGATATCCTGCAAGGAAGCCGAAGCAAAGAAGAATTGTTGCTCGAGGCGCAGTTGTCGTCCTTGGGGGGTATTATCGTTGGGATAGAGGACTTTCGAGATCGTTTCGGAACTCATCTTGGTAGCGACAGCACCGTCGTAATCGCCAGCATTGAAGGCTTGGAAGTCGAAATCTTCGCCAGCAACGGCTTCCCATAACCGCAGGGTATTGACGGTGTTGGTGTTATAGCCAGGAACGGGCGTATCGTAAGGAAGGGCAGTGACTGTGCGTTCGGGTATCCAAATCGAGCGACTATTGCCTTTTTGGTCGTGATAAATTTCGGTATGACCGCCGAATTTAATCTTTACGCTGTCTTCTTGGCGCTGAATTTCCCAAGGGTTGCCCAAGCGCAACCATTTATCGGGGATTTCTACTTGCCAACCGTCGGCGATGGTTTGGTGAAAGATGCCGAATTCGTACCGAATGCCGTAACCGACAGCCGGAATTTCTAGGGTGGCTAGAGAGTCGAGGAAACAAGCGGCAAGTCGTCCCAAACCGCCGTTTCCGAGGCCGGGATCGTGTTCTTGTTCGAGGAGGTGGTCGAAATCTAAACCGGCTTCCTGGAGGACTTCGCGAATGGTTTCGTCCATTCCAAGGTTGACGATATTATTGGCCAAGTGGCGGCCCATCAAAAATTCGGCAGAGAGATAGCAAACAACTTTTACGTCTTTTTGCGAGTAGCGATTGCGCGTCTGGAAAAAGCGGTGAAGGAGTCGATCGCGGACGGTATAAGCTAGAGCCATATAGTAGTCGCGATCGGTCGCCGAAGAAACATCTTTTCCTTGGGTATAGAAAAGATTATCGGCGAAGGCGCGCACGAGCGTCTCAAAGCTCATCCCGGTGCGATCGTCCTCAACTTTAATCTTGACGGTTTCTGTAGCGCGGATATTGGTTTGCACAGCTTGGATGTTCTCCTGCTTCAGGGTTGACCTTCTATTTTGTACCGACTCGGTGGATTGTGCGGGCTTTTTTAATACTCTTTTCGAGGAAAGCGGAGTTTAATTAACCTGCCACCACCCAAACGCTGGTCCGATGATGCGAATGGTAATCCAAATGACCACTAGAGCGCCAATCCCGATCCAAGTCAAGCGCGTCGTTAAATTGACAAATTGCTCGGATTGTGTCTTGGTGAAGGGAAACCAAGGGGCAATTTTGTCTTCTTTGCCGTAGCGATCGCCGAGAGCTTCTTTGCGTCGTTTTGCCTCACCCATAGTTAAAATTCAAAATTCAAAACTGGGAATTATCCATTATCTATCATCGATTATCAATTATCAATTCGATTCACATCCGCGCGGCGACCATCATACGCACGACATCGGACATTTTCGATCGCGCTTGCCAGCCTAATTGTTCGGCGGCTTTGTGGGGACTCCCCCGACTGATCGCGAGATCCGTGGGGCGCAATAAGTTCGGATCGGTAACAACCCAATCTTTCCAGTTCAAATCGACAGCGGCAAAGGCTTCAGCGACGAAATCTTCGAGTTTGCGGCTTTCTCCGGTCGCGATCGCGTAGTCGTCCGGTTCGGGGTGCTGTAGCATTAAGTACATCGCCTCCACGTATTCCGGGGCCCAGCCCCAATCGCGTTGAATATCGAGGTTGCCCAGATACAGCTTTTCGCGGCTACCTTGCGCGATCCGACAAGCACCCGCAACGATCTTTTGAGTCACGAAGCGCTCCGGGCGCAAGGGCGATTCGTGGTTAAATAAAATACCCGAACAGGCAAATAATCCGTAGGCTTCCCGATAGTTGGCGACTTCCCAAAAAGCAGTCGCTTTGGCGACAGCGTAAGGACTGCGAGGGCGAAAAGGAGTCATTTCGTCAGCGGCGCGATCGCCGATATCCCCAAAACATTCGCTCGACCCGGCGTTATAAAATCGAATCGGAGCGCCAGTAAAACGAATTGCCTCCAATAAATTTAACGTTCCGAGCGCGATACTCTCCAACGTTTCTACCGGCTGATCGAAAGAAAGTCCCACCGAACTTTGTCCGGCTAAGTTGTACACTTCGTCCGGTTCTGCTTTAATCAACACTTGCAAAACGCTGCGAAAATCGTTGTGAGCCATCGAGGTTAACTGAATGTCGTCGCGAAGCCCCAAACGCCCTAAATTGGCAAAGGATGACATTTGCGAGTCGCGCGACGTTCCCCAAACGCTATAGCCGCGCTCTAACAGTAATTTGGCTAAATACGCTCCATCTTGTCCCGATACGCCACAAATTAATGCTTTTTTCATAATGTTTGGATTTTCGCTCTAATGCCTCTCGATTTTCGCAATCTCAATACGCTTTGGGCCTCTATCTTCGTAGAAACGCTGCACCGTCTCGGATTGACGACAGCAATTCTTTGTCCGGGTTCGCGTTCTACGCCTTTAACGGTAGCCTTTGCCCGACATCCTAACATCGATGCGATCGCGCTGTTGGACGAGCGATCGGCGGCGTTCTTCGCCCTCGGAGTCGCCAAGCAATCCCGCCGCCCGGTTGCACTGGTTTGCACTTCTGGAACGGCGGCGGCGAACTTTTTCCCCGCTATTATTGAAGCGCGCTACAGTCGCATTCCCCTCCTCGTTTTTACGGCCGATCGCCCGCCAGAGTTGCGCGACTGCCACGCCGGACAAACCATCGACCAGACTAAGTTATACGGCCACTACCCCAATTGGCAAGGGGAGTTAGCCGCGCCGGAATTGGATTTAGGACGGCTGCGATATCTGCGGCAAACGCTCGTCCAGGCTTGGGCGCGATCGCAATTTCCCCTTCCCGGTGTCGTTCACCTCAACGTTCCTTTACGCGATCCCCTCGCCCCCACGCCCCAACCGGAAACTCAAGCGTTTGAATCCCAGGTGCAAGAAGAAGTTTTTTTTGCTGGGATTGAAGCGATCGATTTTGTGCCTTCTGCAAGCAGCATTCCCCAGGAATTATTACGGCAATGGCAACGCTGCGATCGCGGGATTATTATCGCCGGTTTAGCCCAACCGCCCGAACCCCAGGACTATTGCGACGCGATCGCGGCGCTTTCCCAACTCACCGGCTTTCCCGTCCTCGCCGAAGCCCTCTCCCCCCTGCGTCACTACGCCCACCTCAACCCCCATCTCATTACCACCTACGATCCCCTACTTCGCAATCCCCAACTTTCAGCAGAACTCGCGCCCGAACTCGTCCTACAAATCGGCGAACTCCCCACCAGCAAAACCTTGCGCGCTTGGCTCGAAACCACCCAACCCCACCGTTACATCCTCGATTCCGATCCCGATAACTTCGATCCTCTCCACGGTAACGCCGTTCATTTGCACGCCGCGCTCCCCGACCTCGTGCCGAAAAGCGCGGACGTTGCCTTGAAAAAGGGTTCTATTTATCTCAAACAGTGGCTTTATTATAACACAAAGGTAGACGAAAACATAATAAATTGTTTCAAAAATATAGATTGGAATTTTGAAGGTAAAGCGGCTTACCTTTTAGCAGAATTGCTACCCGAAAAGATCGCTGTTTTTGTGGCAAATAGTATGCCGACGCGGGATGTAGAATTTTTCTGGCAGCAGAGCGATCGGCAATTTCAAATCTTTTTTAATCGCGGAGCAAACGGAATCGACGGAACCCTATCAACAGCGATGGGTATTGCTCATTCTGGGGGGAGAGCGGTGTTGCTAACCGGAGATTTAGCCCTTTTGCACGATACCAATGGTTTGCTCGCCCGTAATAAAATGCGGGGACATTTAACCGTTATTTTGATTAATAACGAAGGGGGAGGGATATTCGAGAATTTAGCGATCGCGAATTTCGATCCGCCCTTTGAGGAATACTTCGCTACGCCGCAGAATATCGATTTCTCGCAACTGTGCAAAACTTATGGCGTTGAATATCACCGCGTTGGGGATTGGTTGCAATTGCAGGAATTTTTGAAGAGCGGGTACGAACGCGGAATTCGCATCTTAGAATTGAGGTGCGATCGCAAACGAGATGCTCGCCAGCGCCAAGAAATTTTAGAAAGCCTTGCTGCGAACTTGAAGGGAGAGACGGAACCAGCTTAGGAACTTACCCGAAGCTGAAACGCCTGAAACCCAACTCTAGCAATTCTCCGAGTTCGGATGACAAATCTTGAGGCTGAAACCCCTAATATATCTCGGTTTCTTCATTTTTAATTTTTAATTTTCAATTCTCCCTCAATTCTTATCTCGATCTGTCATGCTGGTAAACAGGATTGGGAGTGAAGGCCAGTGGTTTTATGCACGTCAAGATAGAGAACGATCCGACGTTGGGTTTGCAGGGTTTAAGTGGGGCAGAAGCATCGCAGCGACAAGCGGCGGGGCAAGGCAATAATGTCGAGCTATCAACCAGCCGTTCTTACAAGCAAATTTTCTCAGAAAACCTCTTCACCTTTATTAATGGCGTTTTTTTCGCGATTAGCGTGGTGATGGTCTTGCTCGGACGCTGGGGCGATGCTTTTCTCGTAGCGGTTGTCATTTTTGGCGGTGTTGTCGTGAATATTTACCAAGAAATTTGGGCAAAACAGCAGTTAGATCGCATCGCCCTGCTACATCGCCCGCGAGCGACGGTTTTGCGGGAGGGAACGCTGCAAAACCTCGATCCGCAAGAGATTGTTCTGGGTGATACTATCCTAGTTCAACCGGGCGATCGCATCGTCGTGGATGGCAAAATTTCTGGTAAGGGCAAAATCGAAGTGGATGAGGCGCTGTTGACGGGAGAATCCGATTTAATCCCGAAGGCGGCGGGAGATGAGGTTTTTTCGGGCAGCTTTTGCGTTAGCGGTACGGCGTGTTACGAGGCGACGAAGGTAGGGACAGAAACATTTGCTTATCGCCTCACTGCTGGCGCGCGAGAGTATCGGCGCATCTTAACGCCCTTGCAGCAGGAAATTAACCTCGTGATCCGCATTTTTGTGTTAATTGCCTGTTTCTTGTGGATTTTGGTGGGAATTAGTTTCCTGAGTCAGGATCGATCGCTGGCGGATTTGGTGCAAAAAGCGGCGGTGGTAGCGGGGTTAGTCCCGGCGGGGTTGCTGCTGGCGATTACGCTGGCTTACGGATTGGGGGCGGTGCGGATGGTGGGACAGGACGTACTGATTCAACAAGCCAATGCGGTGGAGTCGTTGAGTAATGTAGAAGTATTGTGTTTGGATAAAACCGGAACGCTAACCACGAACGAGATTGCGTTGCAGGAAGTCTATCCGTTGGGGTTGACCGAAGCGGAGTTGCGATCGCGCCTGGGGGACTTCGCCGCAAATACGCGCGCCGGTAACAAAACCAATGAAGCGATCGCCGCCCTTTGTCCCGGTAACGCCCGCTCGCTGGCCGCAGAAATTCCCTTTAATTCTACCCGCAAATGGAGCGCCCTAACTTTTAGCGACGATCCCGCACCCGGAACCTATGTCCTCGGCGCGCCGGAAATGCTCGCGCCCGCGATCGAATTAGAAGCAGAAACCCGCGCTTACCTCGATCGCTGCACCAATCAGGGATTGCGCGTGCTATTGTTTGCTTGGAGTGCCGAGCAACCGCCCTCCCCCGAACTCCCAACTACGCTAGAACCGCTCGGAGTTGTCTGTTTGAGCGATCGCCTGCGCCCGGAAGCCGCCCTTACCCTCGAAGGCTTTGCTAAAGCGGGAATTCAGGTGAAAATCATCTCTGGGGACAACCCGCAAACCGTCGCCGCGATCGCGCAACAAGTTGGATTAGGGCAGGATTTAAAAGTTATCTCCGGAACGGAACTCACTGCCCTCGAGCCGAGACAGTGGACTCCCATCGCGCGCAACCATCAAATTTTTGGGCGCATCTCTCCCGAACAAAAAGCGCAACTGGTGAAAGCAATGCGCGCGTCGGGACAGTATGTGGCGATGGTGGGGGATGGGGTGAACGACGTACTCTCCCTCAAACAAGCCAATCTCGCGATCGCGATGGAAAGCGGTAGCAAAGCAGCGCGCGGTGTTGCCGATATCGTCCTGCTTAAAGACTCTTTTGCCGCCTTACCCCATACCTTCCTCGAAGGACAGCGCATTCGCAACGGTATTCAGGATGTCATGAAACTATTTATGGTTCGCACCTTCTGCATTACGCTGCTGATTTTTGCAACTGCCATTGTCACCGATAGTTTTCCGTTGCAAAACAAACAAAGCGCGATCGTCGCCTTAATCGGCGTAGGGTTTCCGACGATGTGCATTCCCATTTGGGCAAAACCGGGGCTAGTCCCGCGCCGCAGTTTGATGCGATCGATGGTTCACTTTGTCGTCCCCGCCACGATGACGATTACCCTCGTCGCCCTCCTCGTCTATCTGCTTTATCTCGTCGTCGCCGTCCTCGACTTACCCCCCGGCGAAGAACTCGCGCGCGTCAATTATGCCGTTCCTCGCAGCGCCTTAGTCAGCATTTTAGTGATGTGCGAACTCCTGTTGATTCCCTTCCTGAAACCGCCGACGCGCGCTTGGGTGGGCGGCGAACCCCTCAGCGGCGACGTGCGCTATACCTGGGTAATGCTCTTGCTTTTGGGCTTATATATCCTTATTCTCGTCGTTCCACCTTTCCGTCGCTTTTTTGAGTTATATCCTTTGGAACCGGAGCATCATTTATTTATTGGTTTAGTCGCGATCGAATGGTGTTTTATTTTGCGGTTTGCTTGGCGAACTCGCTTTTTAGATCGCTTTTTAGGCGTGGATTTATCTTAAGCGGATATTCAATTGCTCTGATTGCAAAAATTGACCTTTGCTGCCTTAATCGACCTCAGTTTACGGTAGAGACGTTGTATATAACGTCTCTACTGCTAGTAAGAAAAAGTCAAGCGACTAAACTTTAACTTGCTTGCGCCGCAGCAGTGCCGAGAGAACAATAAGTCCCGCAATTGCTGAAGGTTCGGGCGTGGAAACTGGTTTTGGTGCCGTCGCATCAGGTTTGGAGGCGGCTCCCCAAATATAACCATTTAAGCCCGATATGTTCCTTAAAGCCGTTCCTGCTCCCGTATTTAAATCGAGGGCGAGTTGCACGCCATTATCGGTATAACCCAATAGCGTCCCGCGATCGTCAAAAGCTAAGCCATAAACATTTCTAAAACCAATACTCCCAATTCTCGTGGATGTGCCATCGCGCGCAATTGTTAAGAGAATATCGCCAATTGAACTCGAAGAAGTCGCCCAGAATAAATCGCGCGCTGCATCAAAAACAATGTCTCCACTACTTGCAAATGCAAAAATACTTGCCAAAGTTGAGGCTCTCCCGGTATTAAGATCGAGCGAATAAAACTTATTTCTACCCGTTCCGTATAAGCTTCCATCCGTGCTAAAACCCAACCCATTGAGAGAGTCGCCAAGCTCACCGACGTAGCGAGTTATTCCAGTATTTAAATCTACGGAATATAGCGAGTAAAAATCAATTCCCCATAGGTTTCCATTAGGATCCAGAGCAATATCTGTGAATCTTGGAGTCGAATACAGGCGAGTATATTGACCCGTTGTGTCATCAATCGTACCCAATTCCCCTCGAGCGGTTGAGACATAAAAGGTTCCTGCTTCAGCAGCGGCAGACCATCCCACTGTTGCTGAAAGTGCCAGCAGCAGACCAGAAAATATTTTCTTCATTGCGATTAAAAAACTTAAAAATCTATCTGTTTTTTTATAATTTTTATTTGTCTAAAGTAATAGATAAAATTTTCAACTTTACAAAAACTTTAATTTCATCTTGTTTTCAGTCCTCGTATCAAGCAACGACAACGTATCTAAAGTCAAGTTGTTTTTATAAAAATTAATAAGTTATTATCAAAAAATAATCTATTCTGAAAGAGAGATTACTGAAAAAAGTCTTTTTATACTCTTACGTGCGGACACCCAATGTTTTCCTTTGGAATCGAACACGAAGTAGCGTTCCTTAACGCTCGGGGGCAATTTGCAGATTTTACCTGCACTCAATTTCAAGAGTTCGATCGCATCATCGAACAACTCCCGACCTATACCGAGGACTACCCACAACTGCGGGTTGGCGATGCGGGGATCAAGAAAAAACGATGGTATATCGAGGGAATAGAGCGCTTTTCCGAAGCGGGAAAAATGGTCGCCTGCGTCCCGAAAGGGATCGAGATTCGCACAACCATTCATTCCACGATAGAAGGAGCGATCGCGGAACTCGAAGAAAGTTTTGCTCGACTGCGCGAAGTAGCGCTCCAGCACGGTTTTACCCCCGTTCTCATTAGTTTTAACCCTAATTACACGAGCTACGAACCGCAACCGCCCTTCAATCGCTACGAACAAGCTAGAAGAGAAAGCTCGCCGGAAAAACGAACCGAGTCAATCCCCATGCTTACTTACGGGCCGGATCTCAACCTTTCCATTGCCGGGATGCCGAAAGAGGGCGCGATCGATATCGCGCGCAAACTTACTTACTACAGTCCTTATATTGTCCCGTTTAGCTTCAGTTCGCCCTTTTACGACGGGCAGTTGTGGGAAGGACTGTCTGCGCGCACCTATTTGCGAACGGGCGCAAGACCAGCGGCGATGGTTTTTTTGGAATTTCCAGAAGATTTAATCAGTAGTGACCCTTCTTTAACCAAAATCGCGCGCCTTCCGGCAGAAGTGGGCAGAATTGAGTTTAAAGCATTCGATAGCTGCGACGATTTCCAACTTTATGCCGCCCTCCTCACGCTCTTAAAAGGAATTGCCCTCGATCGCAGCCTTCCCGGACGAGCGACAACCCCCGATCGCGAATTGCACCAAATCTCCGCCCTGCAAGGCTTTGCAGATGCAAAAATTTTCGACACGGCAACGCAAGTCTTGCAAGCCGCAGAACAGGCATTAGAGGGAGATTCCCAACTGTTGCAGCCCTTGCACGCCCTCCTCGAACGGCGAGAAACCCCCGCCCATAGACTCTTGCGCGCTTTCGAGCAATTTGGCAGCGTAGAACAAACGCTCAAACACACTTATCGGTAATTCAATTCCTTAAACTATGCAACGAGTTGCGATCGCGCCCCAACAGCGACAAGAGGACGCGATTTTCCTCACCCCCGAACAACAGCACTATTTATACCGCGTCTTGCGCTTAGCGGCGGGCGATCGCTTCCTAGCAATGGATGGATGCGGGAAAACTTGGATTGCTCAGTTAGAAGATACTACTGCGAAGATTATCGATCGGCTCGAGGTTAAAACCGAACTGCCCGTCGCCGTAACGCTGGGGATTGCGCTTCCTAAAGGCAATGCGTTTGACGATCTCGTTCGCTGCTGCACCGAACTGGGCGCTGCTGCGATCGTACCGCTGCTAAGCGATCGCGTCCTCCTCAATCCCAGTCCCCAAAAACTGGAACGCTGGCGGCGTATTATCCGGGAAGCGGGCGAACAGTCCGAACGTCAAATTTTACCGACGTTAAGCGCGCCGGTTCGCTTCAACCCCGATTGGTTGCAGTCTTGCGCCCCTGTCGCTGGGCGCTATCTCTGCGTTGCCCGGGGCGAATTTCCGCATTTGTTAACTTGTCTGCAAAGCTCGCTAAGATTGGGAGAGGTGGAGGAGATCGCGATCGCAACTGGCCCGGAAGGCGGTTGGACGGTAGCGGAAGTGGAAAGCGCGATCGCGGCTGGATTTCAACCCGTTTCCCTCGGCAAGCGCATTCTCCGCGCTGCAACTGCCCCGATTGTTGCCCTCTCTATTCTTGCCGCCGCGATTGAATAGGCGATCGCAGGTTAACCTAAAATCCCTTAAAACCGCGCGATCGAATTAATTTAAAAAATACTGCCCATCTTACTATCTATATCAATCAAAAATATGCTCGACGAAATTGCCCAAGCCCTTCAACTCGGAGACTATAAAACTGCCATTCGACTGCTCAAACCTTTAATCAAAACCGATCCAAACCATCCGAGGGTACAGTTTTACGCCGCACAAATTTACGAAGCCCAAGACAAACTCGACACCGCTCGAGGACTTTATCGCAAGTTGCTCGCCACAACCACTAATATCAAACTAATTTCCCAAGTTCGCCAAGGCTTACAACGGATTGAAACGATAGAAACCGAACGTCGCGCGCAAGCTATTTCTGATGCGAAAGCAGCGGTAGGAGGAACGGAACCGGGCGTATTAATTTTAGAGCCGATCGCCTCAGAACTCAAAAAAGAAGCCGCCCAAAAATTTGCGAAAATCGTTCAACTCGATCCTTATATCGCGCGCTTGCAATTGCCGAGTCGCGGTTGGCGTTTATATCGAACTGGCGCGCTTGGCGAACTGCACTATCTCGCGTTGGAGTTAAATAAGGCTCAAATTCCTTGCTTTAGCGAGTCGTTACCCGCTTTAGAAAAATTGGAAGTTTTAGAAGTTCATCATTTTATCTCTGCAAGCTCAGAAATTGTCGCGCGCTGCCAAAATCAAGCCGGACATCTTGGAACGATTTCCTTTCAAGCTTCAGAAATTAAACAGTGCGTTGAAGGGCGTTTACCTCTGTTTGAATCCGTGGTTACGGTGGATGCAAAACATCAACTCCAGCGCAAAACCCAAACTCAAGATTACGTTCATTTCTGCGATTTGCACTTATTGGAGCGAAACTGCGTGCTGAGAATGTGCGATCGCAACTACCAATTCCAGCAAGGGATTGTTTCGATTCCTGCTTCAGAACGCGATCGCTACGGAACGGTAAGTAATAGTTGGCAGCACCTCATGCAGTTTATCCGAGAGAAACTACCCCACGCAACCACTTACTCTGACTTTACACCCTTCGCCGAAACAGCCCTCGGTTTTCGGGAAACGCTCAATCGTATTTCTTCTTGTATTAACCTCAAGCGACGCAAAGAAACTCCCTGGGATGGAGCTTTTCAGCTTTATAGTACCCTAGCCTTTTTGCGAGCTAAAAAGGAACGGGGCGTTATACCAATTAAAAATTAAAAATGAATAGTGAATAATGAATGGGGAATGGTTAATAATAAACACTTAAACGACTGTTAGAATTTCTCTCTCACCCCGTCTCCTCGTCTCCCCCTCTTCATTATTCATTATTCACCCCCCCGTCACCCCGTCTCCTCGTCTCCCCCTCTTCATTATTCATCATTCATTATTCATTATTCACCCCCCCGTCACCCCGTCCCCTCGTCCCCTCGTCCCCTCGTCCCCCCGCCAGCCTTAACTTAGGTCATTCAACCGGATTTTATATTACCGCGCGCTAAGCCAACCTTTCTCAATTTTTTAATCATCCCCAACTCGAGTTGGTCGCTCTCACAGAAATCCCAGGCTAGAATAGCACTAGAATTCCCTAGAGATGCGGCAAAGTTTCCGATCAGCCTCGCTCATTTGATTCTAGTCGAGATCGACAGTCCAAAGATTGATTTATCTCTATTGACAAATTAATCTTATCTTCCTCAATCTGAGTGAGGGCTTGACGGCAAAGGCAAAGTTTAAGTTATCCCGACTGGGACAATTGATGGGGGAAGCGTACCTCCCTCGCCCGAGAACCGTCCTATTTTGCTAGCCTCAATCTACCATTGCCCTTATGACAGTACAATCCCCATTAGTTTGTCCTTATTTAAGCTTCCCCATTGCTTGTAAAGAATGCGTCAAAGTCGAAAAACAATGGAATGTTAAAAGACTTGTTGATGACTTAAATGAAGTCAAATGCCAATCCCTCACTAAAAGTGAAGTTTGTTGGTTGCGACTGTTGATTTATGGATTAAGCCCAGAAGAAATCGCTCAAAAACTTTCCCTGACAAACAGTCACATCAAGTCTGCTTTGTCCACCAGTATTTACCGCTATGTTGAAAGCTTGACCGAACGCGAACTCAAAAAATATAGCCAAGTTAGGCTATTTTTACAGGAGGAAGATAAGTACGAAAAAGTCGAGTTTGAATTAGTCATCAGTCGAAGTATCGAGCTATCGGAAGCGGAAACCGAACGATTAAAGTCTGTCATCCAAAAATTGGGTATTCAATTTCCCATTGAATTCAGAGTTGTAAAAATTGATGAGAACAAAAACAATGACTCCTAACGAGCTACACAATCTGGTTTTAAAATTTGAAGGCAGCAAAGAAGACTACGAACGCTTACTCGCTTGCTTCCAATCGGGCGAGCTTGAAAGTTTGCTCCAGCTTCCCGTTGAAGAAGTTCGGTTAGTTAGCGCGCCCTCAGAAACAACAGCACCCACAACCGCGATCGCACAATCATTGGAAACCGTCCCGCAAATCTTACAACGAATCTATAACTCTCTTGAATCTGGCTGGCAAAGTATTGAGGCGCTACTTGCCCCAGAATCCCCAACCTTAGCGGCAGGCTGGAGAAGCGCGCCCCCCCTACCGACTCAAGTTTTAGAACTGAAAGAAGCGCGAAGCTCGCTGACACCATCCGAAGGATTTATGCGATGGATTAATTTAGATTTACCCGAAATTAATCGACAAATTATTTTAATTGTTGCGCTGATGCCGGGAGAGTCCCCGCAAGAAATCGATGCTTTAATTGAAGTGCGTCCCACCCAAGAACAAGCATTTCTTCCGCCCGATTTACAGTTAATGGTCATTGATTACAGAGGCTCGGTTGTTTTATCCGCCCGCGCAGAAAAAGCCGATCCGAGAATTAGCTTTGCCCTTACCGGGACAGTTGGAGAACCTTTTGAGGTTAAAGTAAAATTGAATGACTTTAGCTATTTGCAAGAGTTTCCGCTCTGAGAGAATGAGTCCTTCCCGTTTCAGACTGCCCGGAGAAAAGACGCGATCGTGACGACAGATAAACTGGTTGAATTAACCTTATTGCACGCTCTCGATGGCGGTTTTGGAGCAACTGTAAAAATTCGAGAAGAGAACGGAACCGACTTAGGTGGAGCGGAAGGAAGGTTGTCCCCGCCTTCCTCAGAATTACTGCTTCAGTACGAACGCTGGCAGTCAATGTTACATCGTTTAGCTCTCCCCGGAACGCTGATTAAAGGGAAAGTGATTAGCAAAGGAAATGCTAGCATCGAGCAACAATTTGGCGATCGCCAGCGACAGCGATCGCGGTGGTGTAAGGATTGCGATCGCGCCGCGATCGAACTCGGAAAATTAATGAATTCCTGGCTCGAACAATCGGAATTCCGCCCGATCGCAAGTAAATTAAGCGAAACCGTTTCTCTTAGCGATCGCGTTCGGGTATTAATTTGTTCCTCTCACCCTCAAGTTAAAAAGCTCCCTTGGCATCTTTGGGAATGGCTCGAGCGCGAAGGTCGTCAAGCCGAAGCAATTTTGAGTACCACCGACAATCAACCGCAAGAAAGCGCGCGCCGCCAAAAAGTTAGAATCCTGATTATTTTAGGAAAATCGCCGGATATCTCGCCGGAAAACGACCTTAAGATTTTAACCGAGACTTTGGGCGATCGCGCCGAAATTCTGCCGCCCTTAGTCAGTCCCAATCGACAAGAAGTGAATCGTCATTTATGGGATACAAATACTGATATTCTTTTCTTCGCCGGTCATTCTCAAACTGATGAAGAAAGCGGCAAATTTTATCTCAGTGAAACCGAGTTTATTCGAGTTGAAGACTTGAAATATGCCCTGCAAGAAGCGCGTAAGAATGGCTTGAAGTTAGCGATTTTTAACTCTTGCGATGGGTTAGGCTTAGCGCGCGAACTCGAAAGCTTATATATTCCTAACTTGATTGTCATGCGCGATATCGTCCACGAACGAATCGCCCATCAATTTTTAAGCGATTTTTTAAAAGCTTTCGCGATCGAGCAAAAGCCGCTGCATTTAGCGGTATTGAAAGCGCGGCGACGGTTGCAAGGGTTAGAAGCTGAATTTCCGTGCGCGAGTTGGATGCCGGTTATTTGCCAAAATTCCTCGGCAGAAGCGCAATATTGGCAAAATTGGGCGCTTGCACCACCCCGCGCCCGTCCTCGCCCGCTTCGCTATCCCGTCCTTGTGGCTAGCGCGATTGCGACCTTTTCCATCGTGTTAGCGCGATCGCTCGGAATCCTCGAACCCCTAGAACTGAAAGCCTACGACCATCTAATGGCGATGCGCCCGCCCGAACCTCTCGACGAGCGCATTTTGGTTGTCGCCGCCGATGAAACCGATTTAAAGCGGTACGGAACGCCTTTATTGAGTGATGCAACCCTCACGCAAGCGTTGCTTCAATTAAAGCAACATCAACCCCGCGCGATCGGTTTAGATATTTTTCGTAGCGACAATTCGCCAACTCAATCGGATCTCGCCAAATTTATTACGACTGTTCAAAAAAATAAAAATTTTATTCACGTTTGCTCCCAAATAATTCCCCCCTTATCAAAATTTTCAGAGCAACAATTACAAGAACAAGTCGGTTTTGCCGACTTTTACCCCGACGAACGCGATAATATTGTCCGTCGCCAACCTCTGTGGCTTACTCCCCCTTCGACCTCCGACTGTCCTAATTCCTATTATGCCTTCAGCCTTCTCTTAGCACAGCGCTATCTAGAAGCCGAAGGAAAATTGATTAGCTTTAAAACCGGCAACTTACAATTTGGTACGACTATTTTTAACAAGTTAGCTTCTCGTACTGGCGGCTACCAGCAACTTAACGGAGAAAGTGGCGAAATACTCCTGAATTTTCGCGCGCCCGATCGCAACGGTCAAATTGCGAAAACCGTTTCCCTCCGAGACATTTTAGACGATCGCGTAGACCCCAAATTCATCAAAAATAAAGTCGTTCTGGTTGGCGTAACCGACCCAAAACTTCAAGACGATCGCGACACTCCCTACGGCGTAAAACGCGGACTTTGGATTCACGCGCAAATGGTCAGCGCCCTGCTTAGTGCGGTGGAAAATAACCGCAAACCGATCTGGGGTTTACCTCAACTTCCCCCTCAATGGGGTAGCCTTCAATGGGGCGATGCGCTGTGGATTTTCGCTTGGTCTTTCCTCTCCGGACTACTTGCCATCAAAGTGCGATCGCATTGGGTTCGTCTCTTATCCGGCTTCATTCTCCTTGGCGTTTTATATAAAATATCGCTGGTAATCTTAACAGCAGGCGGTTGGATGCCGCTAGTTCCATCGCTTCTCTCGATTATAATAACCGGATTAATCGTCAACTACACGCTCCTTCAATTAAAACAAAAATAAACTTGATAACAATGAAAAAATTATTAACAATATCTCTGGCTTTAACTCTCCCGAATTTTACAATCCTACCCGCTTTTACCCAATCTTTACCCACACCGCCTCCTGCACCGCAACCCTCTGGCAATCCCGTTCCAGGAGGAACTCATCTCAGAGAGACCGCAATCCCAATTTTGAGAGAAATTGGTTCGGATGCTGCCGTAGAAATCCTTCAGACAATATCTGGAACCCGTTCTCCTGTCAAAAAAGTTGCATTTTCTGATGGCGAATGGATAATTTCAATTACCGAGAATAAAGATGACCTTATTTACTCTGAGGTTAATCTTAAAACGCGCAGTAGCCTGACACTGAGGGGGGCAAGCATTTCAACCGACGGCTTGCACCAGCTTTATCATTGGAATAATGGCGATTATCGCTATCAAGTTACATGGCAACCGAGCGAACCACAAGTTATTCGCCTTCAAGTGTTTGATGGTAGTGGAAAAGAACTTCTTAATCGTCTTCTTAATAAAGTTATATCGGATTAATATACTGATAACCGATCGCCGCTTACGGTTCGATGCTCTAGGAGTTGCTGTTACGAACAGTACGTTTAAAATAGGACTAAATAACCCTAACATTAACTCCGCTTTTTGATAAACACACTTTCAAAAATAAAGCAATAACCATGAAAACAAAATTAACGATTGCTCTCACCTTAGCGATCGCTAACTTCACCCTCCTTCCCGCTTTTGCTCAACTCTCAGACAAGCCACCATCCGCACCTCCGCCGCGCGGCAATCCCACCCCCGGAGGAACATTTAGCGGTATATCCTGTAGCAAACCCCCTAAACCGATTAATGCCTTAATCCCTCAAAAAGACCTCGAACCGTTCCTCGTCGGTCAAGGATTAACCACCTCAGAACATCCCACTTTCTGGGTTTACAGTCCCTACTCCTCCGAAGAAACAATTACTGCAAAATTCTCGCTGCACGACCGCAGGGGACGCGCGCTTTATCGCACGACCTTTAACCTACCGAAAACCGCCGGAATTATCCGCCTTCAAGCCCCCACTGAAGCAAAATATGCTCTCGAACAAGAGCAGTTTTATCATTGGTATTTCTCCATTCAATGTACTGCTTCTGACGCTACGCTTCACGATTTAATTGTCGATGGCTGGGTGAAACGAGTTGCGGTAACGCCAGAAACCGAAGCAGAAGTTAACGCCGCCCAACCCGAACTTTGGTACGATTCCCTCACCCGACTCGCAAACCTCCGTCTCGCTTCCCCCCAAGACGAAGCCCTCAAACAGGATTGGAGTAAATTGTTAACCTCAGCGGGGTTAGAAACCCTCATAGAAGAACCATTGCTCGAACCCGTCGCCAGAAACGATTAGAACGTATCTCGGTTTTTATAGATTGGCTGAGGTTAGAGAGCGATCGCGTAACATTAACCATACCTCCCGTAGGGGCATTGCACTGCAATGCCCTCACTGCCGCTCATTTTTCTCCTCTGTAGGGACGTTGTATACAACGTCCCTACAAATCGTTATGCCAACCAGCAGCCCCAATCCCCAACGCGAGTTGGGTGACTTCCCCCCTTGCCCTCTGTTGTAATAACCATTGAAAGCAGTAAAGCAGAGGAAAAGTTAAATGAAATTCACTCGTTGTTTGTCTGTTATTGCAGTTGTTTCTTGCTTGAGTGCGAACTCAGTCGCCGCGATCGCCAAAACTCCAGAATCAGAAAATTCTTCAACTTCAGCAGCAAAAACCGAACCGATTTTCGTCGCAGGTTTTTTCGATTCTCTGCAACAGACAATTCAAACGATACAGCAAGTTGGTGGAATTATTCAACAACACAACCAGCAGCAAGAATTGGAAGAAGCCCGACGTAGAGCGAGCGAACAAGAGCGCTTAGAAGCCGAACGCCGCCAACGATATTTTGAAAGTCTTTCTCCTCAAGAACAAAAAGCTTATATGGAAGAACAACGGGCATTGCAAGCCCAACGCGATACCGCTGCATTACTCTTTATGATGACACTTTTCTCAGCAGTAAGCTCCGACGAACCCGCCCCAGCAAGTTCGCAATACGACTACGATGTTGAGTGTAAGACGGTGGACGGTTTGACTCGTTGTGATTAATACCATTTCCTACAAGTTTTGCACTAAATTTGTCGCCGTAGGGGCATAACACCGTTATGCCCTCTTAGGGATTCGTGCAAAATCAATAAGAATTGGTATAAGAAGGATTTCGCTTCTATCCTTGTTATCTGTTCTATTTGTTCCGATCGAGAATATTAATCATGAAAAAAATTCTTTGTACCGCCTCTCTCGCGATCGCGCTGAGTGTAAACCCAGGTGCTGCTTATGCTCAATCTAGCATAAGTCGATTTCTTCAAGAAATTGCAGTGCAAGTTCTGTCAGAAATGGCTACAGAAGCTGCGAAGCAAACTCTTATTAATATTACCCGACCTATCCCTCAAATTTCTACTTTTACAGATCGCGAATGGCTAGTAACCATTAAACAGAGCGGAGATGACTTAATCTACACGGGAGTCAATATAAAATCGCGTGATAGTATCATGCTAAGAGGAGTCAGAGTTTCGTCCAGTAGCGATCGTCGGGTTTTTACCTGGAATAATGGCGCTTACCGCTATCAAGTTGCTCAGCGACCTAGCGATCCGCAATTTGTTCGTCTCCAAGTGTTTGATGGGAGGGGTAAAGAATTACTAAATCGTAAGCTCGAAAAAGTTAATCGATAAGACAATGCAGTTTGATACAAAGCACGTGATACGGTGCGTTACGCTTCGCTAACGCACCCTACTAATGACTACTAAGAACTAACTCATTACGGAGATTTATCAATGTTAAATCGCACATTTTTTCAACCGCGCCTATCTAAAACTTTGTCGAGTGTTGCTGCGATTTCTGCCCTTGGGTTAACTGTCGCCACTGGGGTTCCTGCTAAGGCGAGTTCCATGACTTCAGTCAATGTTGAATTATCCTTGCTCGTCGATATTTCTCCCAGTATTAACAGTCAAGAATATGCCTTGCAGATGAGGGGCTATCAGGATGCTTTTACCAAGTTATCACCTTTGTTTGGTTCGGGTAAATTCGGTAGCGTTGCGGTTAATCTCATTCAGTGGGCTGGGGGAAATAGCCAAGAAGAATCAATCCCCTGGATGCTGATTGATAGTCAAGATAGTGCCGTTCGATTTGCTGACGCGATCGGAAGCTTGGTTAGACCTAATTGGTTCAGTACAGCACCCGGATCTGCGATTCAATTTGCGACCCCTTTATTTAGCAGTAATGAATATGAAGGGAAGCGTTGGGTGATTGATGTATCCGGTGACGGAGTAGAAAATTCTGGTGTTTCGACTAGCCAAGCGAGAGATGCTGCTTTAGCCGCAGGAGTATCAGCGATTAATGGATTGCCGATTAACCCAAATTACTTAAAGGATCGGGGTAAATCTAGTCTTGATATTTGGTATGAAAACAATGTTCAGGGTGGAGATGGTTCGTTTACCCTTCCTGCTTACGGATTTGAAGATGTTGGTCGGGCGCTCGAGCAAAAGCTACGCCGGGAGTTAACCGTTCCTCCCACCGAACCTCCAACATCAGTACCAGAACCAACCACAATTCTCGGACTTGTTTTAATGGGCGGTGGATTTGTTGGGCTTAAGCGTCGTCGCTCGGTTTAACCCGCTCGATTGTTGCTATTAAATTGAATCGCGACTCCAAGGATTGTAGGGGGCATAGCAATGCTATGCCCCCTAATTTTATTTAGAAAAATATCCCAACCTAGGTTGGTCGATCTTAACTTTTTAATTTGCTCTAATAAAAGAGTAAAAGCAAATCCAGCAATAACTATGGAACCTGTCTCTTTACTCGCAATTGGAATTCTTTCAACGATGTTTTTTACCCACAAGGAAAAGAAACCTGCTCCCCCTAAAAAAGACGAAAGCTTTGAAATCACGGGAATTTCTTTAATTGTGAAGAAGAAGGACTGAGTTTAGCTCGACGTTCTCAATGCTACGAACTCTTCTATGAATGACATATAGCAGTTTTTGATTGGATGAGATACATCGGACGGGCGCGAGTATTGCGCCCCTACTCATTTAAAGATTGAATTTGTACTTCACGACCCTGAAAACTTCTATAGAGTGAGGATTGGTTAGATGGCTGAATATAATGAACTCAAAAAACCATCGAGTTGGTTAGGATTTCATCGAGATGGATTAATCATGGTGCTTTTTCTCGATCTCCTCTGGACGATTATCGAGATAGGAACCACTGCAACTGTTGTGGGGATTCCCGCAATTCCCTTTATCGCTTTTGTCATGTTTGGGTTAACTTACTGGCTTGTTTATAAAAAGCAGCGTAAGTTGGGAAATAGCATGAAAATGGCAATGGTTAGAGCCTTCTTTTTAGGTGTTGTTGCCGGACTGCCTTTTTCAGTCACTTACTGGCTTATGGTTTTTGTGTTCGCAATACTCAACCAAGTTTTACCCAAAAGTCAAGGTGTATCTGTAAAGCTCCCTTCTAACGAACAGTTTAACTTAGGAAAGTTTGCAATTGAGTTTAAGGAAGTCGAACATTTATTGAAATTAGCGATCGAACAAGCCGGTAAAATCCCCTCTTCTAAAGTTGTTGACAACATTGAATTTTTGAGAGCGCGCCGAGAAATCCCCGTCGAACTGGCGAATTCTCTCGACCAACTCCGAGAAGTGAGAAACCACGTTACTCATGAGGTTGGGATAAATCCGAATGCTGAAAATCTACGATTGCTCAAAAAACTTCAAGATGAGTTAAGAGCGATTGTCAAGGAATAACAAGGTAAATAAAGGTGGGAATTACGCACCAATTAGGGCAGAGCAATGCTCAGCCCCTACAGCAAAAAATTTAGTGCATAAGGATTGGGAATTGGTATGAGGCGATGCACTTCAACTTTAATCGCCGCTTTTTTTTTACCCGACTCATCCCTGAATTTTGTATCAATTAATCGCCTTAAATAGCTCGATCTCCCAACTGAAGTTGGGTGACGCGAAGTTGGAAGATTTGCTTTAATTTAATTAGATCAAACACAATCTTGTTTTAACCTGTTGTAAAAACTTAAAGTTTGAGGGTTAGAGTGAGGAGGTAATATGAATAAGTTAGGTTTAGCGATCGCAACGACAACAGCGCTAGTATTTTGGTTCTTATTTTTTTCGAGACCGCCCGAAATCACGACAGTGAAATCTTCTCTAGGCGATTCAAGCGTAAGTTTTCCTGCCGCTCTCGCATCGAATGCCTATCGGGGAACGATCGCTAATACTTCTGTTCCTTAACTAAAGTTAATTTTCGCTGTAGCCAACGATTTCATCAGGAGAGCGAGGATCGAGAACGGGTAAACTTCTAATTCGATCGCAAATTCGCTCGACGTTGCCTAAGTTAACCGTCGTTTTCTGTGTTGGAGAACTTTGAGGTTCTTGCTGTAATAATTCAACTAATACTAATTTAAGATTGCGTTGCCTAGAATCAACTCTCCTAAATTATCAGGATAACGGTGCGTTACGCTTCGCTAACACACCCTACTTTTCATTCTATTTACCCAAGATTAACTTAACTTTAAAGCCAATTTCCGACTAAGGTATACGATGCCCAATTATAGAGCGAGTCGAAGTAAGTTTCAAACAGGGATTGTTGAGCGAGATGTAGCGCTCTGGCAGCACTAATATTATTATTTTTTAAGGCTTGATAGAACTGAATGACTAATTTGTTGGTGGGGTCAACTGGAGCAGTCCACAAGGTCGAAATCGTGCTGCCTGCGCCGGATTGGACGGCAAACCCTGCCAGTCCTAAAATGGCTCGATTATCGCCTTGCGCGGTTTCGCAAGCGCTCAAAACTAATAATTCGATCGCGTTACTGCTACTCTGGATTAATTCTTGCAAGTCGTTGGCTTTAATGAGTTCGTTGTAACCAGCGATATAGGTTTCTTCGGGGTTGGAACTGAATTTGCCGTGAGTCGCGAGATGAACGACGGAGAAGCTATCCTGTTGCAGGTGAGTTTGTAGGTTCTTTTTGGTAAAGTCGGTGTTTAAAATAATGTTGCTCGTTTCAACTTCTTTTTGAATCGGTTGTAGTTGTTCTTTGTCGATGTTTAAATCCGGAAAAGCAAATTTTCCGCTCGGCGGATATTTTTCAATTCCTCCGAGTAAAACGCTCATTGTTTGCGAGCGGGTTTGCGGTGCGATAAGTTGTAAGCTGGGCGCGATCGCGATACTATAGTCTTTTTGTACCAAGTATTCGTTGCCGTCGTACAAAATCGCCATCGGAATGTTGCGAAGTTCGCCATCGAGGACAAATACTAACGTTTCAGCTTTACCGTTCTTTTTCAACGATTCTTCAAGAGGTTGAAAAATCCAACGATAAACTTCGGCTGCAAGTTGGTTGAATTCATCGATATCGACTCCCTGCACGATTAATAAGCTGCGGAGTTGTTTGAGTTTCTTTTTCACCTCCTGCTGGCTAATTAAAGTTTCGCGATATTCAAGCGGTTGGTTGGGCAGTTTAAAGAGTAAGGCGAGACGATCTTCGAGAATAATGGGATAAAGAAGGGCGGCTTTATTTTGGGTAACTTGTTCGCTACGAGCGGTAATTTCTTCGAGGGCAGAAGTAGCATTGCTCGGCGCTGAATTTCCTAACCGACATCCTAAGAAGTTTTCGAGTTCGGCGAGTTGCAATTCGTCGATTTGTTTCATCGCTCGAAGGAGATCTTCTGGATTGGGTTTAGGAGTTGTTTGGCTTAAAATTAGATGCGCGAATTGCCGATAGAGCGGTTCGACATCATCGCGAAAGGAAAATTGAGCGTCTTTATTGACAGCAGTTAAGCTTTTGCGGATTTCTTTAAGCGTATTACTGGCGCTTTCATAGGCTGTTTTTGCACCTTGATAATCGGGCTGCTTTTGCTTGCTTAAAATTCGTCCGAGTTGCCATTCCCACTGATAAATAATTTCGATCGAATCAATTTCGCGCGCGAGTTGTAAGGCTTCTCGCGTGGCTTTTAAGGCTTCGGGATATTGCTCGGTTTGTTCGTATAATCGACCGAGATTTCCGATCGCGTAAGCAGCCGCTTTTTTATCGGCTGAGGCTTGCGCTTGGCGAACCGTTTGTTGTAAAATACTCTCGATATTCTGCTCGGAAAGCTGGGCAGAATCGTAACCGCGACTGGAAGCAATTAAACGCAAGCTACGGGCATAATTAATTTTAGCAGCAAGGGCTTCATGCGTCGGCGGTAATTGCTCGATCGCGTTCTGAATTTCGAGCAGCTTCAAGATTTCCGCTCGCCCTCCGGGACTGGGTAACTCTTTCTCAATTTCTACCAACAAACTGAGGCGGTTAAGGTTGGCTTGCAGGGTGGGAAGTTGCGAGGAAGCAGCGTAACAGGCGGTGGCTTGTTGGTAAAGCGCGATCGCTTGTTGGTAATAGGCGATCGCGCCATTACTTGCTACAATCTGCGGCGGAGTCGTACAATGATTAGGAGGGGGAATAACGACAGGTTTATTACCGAGGGTTTCAGTGCGATCGCGCTCTCGATTTCCCAGCACCCGCGCCACATTTCCCAAACTTAAAAGCGTGTCGCCTTGCGCCTGCGGGGAGGATAATTGTTGCGCGATCTCCCAATTTTGTAAAAAGATTTCTCGCGCGCTATCAAAATTCCCTAATGTTTGCAAAATATCGCCGAGGGTTTGCAATCCCGTATGCAGCAACAGAGAAGGTTGTTGCGACGGAATTAATAAGGAATTCGGCTTAGCATCGCAAAGCGAATCTTCGAGTTTTAAGGCTTGCGTTGCCGTCTGACAAGCGCGCCGAGAGAATCCCATCGCTGCCATCGCGCGCGCTTGGTTAATTAAGCTGCCCGTAATGCCAACTTCATCGTTATCCTGCCGGTAGAGTTCCGTTGCTTTCTCCCAGGAATTGAGGGCGCGATCGAACTCTCCCGTTTCGTAAAAAAGTCTGCCTTCTTCAATCAGTTTTGGAGCGCTAGCCGTTGGCATCGCTTGACTGATGAGGGCTGAATTTGCCTCAACTAAAGTTGGAATAAAACTTAAGCATAAACCAATAACAAAATAGATTAAAATAGACTGTAGCTTAAGGAGAAATGTAAGCCGTTTTCTTGCCATGTTGTCCTCCTTGATGAAAGGTCAAGTAGCGGAATTCCCCAATCCAAACGAGCGAATAAACTGCCCTGTTGCAGTTGCAATCCCAACCCGATCGCGGCGAGGGTGCTGCGATCGAATGTCCCCGTTCCCCCGCTAATCCAAACTTTACCCAACTCGAAAAAAGGGATGAGTTGTAACACTGTCTGGCGCGATGGCGAACGGTAAAGGGGAAACTGAACTTCCACCGAAGCAAACGCCCCATTATCGGCGAGGATCGCATCTTGGCGGTAGCCGCGAACGCTTCCCGAACCGCCCAGGGCGAACTGTTCGAGGGGTAAAAGCGGGCGATCGCTCAGTTGCAAGTTGCCGCGCAGCAGTAAGATCGTATCGGGCGCGAGAACCCGCAGCCAGCGCGCTTCCCCCTGCCAAGCGAAAAAGCGACTGTCGGGGGCGCTTTCGTTAATCGTCGCACCAAAAGCCCCCAATCCGAGGCTAAATTGCGATCGCGCGCTCAAAACTTCCTGATTATCCCGCTGCGTATATTCCTGAAAAAATCGCAGCACGGAAATTCTCGTGCGTCCCTCATTATCCGCCCCCACAGACAAGGGAAAAGGAAAACCGAGTAAAGTAGTTTCGCTTTCTCGCCTCTCCGCCGTTACCCCTACCGCCAATTCTTCGATCGATCGCGCCGAAGCCCGCTGAAAGATAGGATGGCGTAACGTTAGGTTATAGTAGCGCGCTCCCGCTTCGATATCCAAGCGATCGAACGGTTGTTCGAGAACGCGGCTCCAAGTCCGACCGTGACTTAAAATGAGAGCAGTATTGTCCGGCGCGATCGGGATGCGATACTGAGCGTCAAGGGTATGGCTGCCGTCGGTATTGGTATAAGCAGCAATCAGCCCATCCCCTAAGCCTAACAAATTCCCGTGTTCGAGTAGCAGTCGGCGTTGCATCGTCCCGGTACTGGGCGAACGATTATTATCACTCGCGATTTGCCCATTAAAAGCGCGATTCTCCTTCACTTTCACCTCAAGGCGGTTCGTTCCCGGTTCGATTCCCGCCGACAAATCCGCAGAGATGCTTTCAATTAGCGGATCGATTTGTAGCAATCGCAGGGCTTCAATTAAATCGTTACGATTGAGGGGTGCATCCGTCGCCCGTAGGAGACGACTGCGAATGTAGCCCGGATTGAGGCGTTCGGTGCCGACAATTTCGATTTCTTCCTCGCTTAAACCGTTTTCAACCACTTGAATTTGAACGACTCCCCCTTCAACTTGCACCGATTGTTCGGCAGGAATGTAGACAATCGTGCCTAAATAATCTTGGCTTGCATAGAGATCTCGAATGGCATCCCGCGCTGCTAGGATGCGATCGAAAGAAACCGTTCCCGTATAGGTGCGAGTTGCGTTCTCGAAATCTTCCGCGCTGAAAAGCGTACTGCCGATGACTTCGTAGCGATCGACTTTAATGGTTTCGGGGGCTGCATCGGGCGTGGGTGGAGGGGTTGGGGGTTCGGGTACGGGGGGCAGCGGAATTTCGGGGGGAGTGAGGGGTTGGAGGGGTTGCGAAGGAGTAGGGGATTCGGGAAAGCGATCGATTCCGCTGGGAAGGGGCGTTTGCGCGATCGCGCTGGGGCAGGCGATCGCTAAAATAATTGAGAATGCCAAAATCATCCTCATTCCCAATACTTTTCCTCCAATCTTGAGAGGATGGATCGAGTCTCGGAGTCGGTTAGCTGTGATTGAGTCATGGCGAGATTTTTCTGATTCTACAAGCCTTTTGCTGGGGGTCTATTTCGCCTGAATTTAAGATATAACTGAATTAGAGTCGTCGTACAAATTTTTCTGGAGACTAATGAATGAATAAAATTACTATAGAAGAAATTACTCAAAATTTGAACGACTATCTTCAACGGGCTAAAGCTGGAGAAAGTTTTACGATCTTTCAAGCAGACGAACCGATTGCTAAAATTATTTCTGTAAAATCGGGTGGAATCTTAGAAGCTTTTGATGCTTTTCGTTCCCAAATTATTGCAGAAGGAATCGATTTAGAGAGCGATGAAATCTTTGCTGATGTCCGCGATCGCACTCCGACTCCCGAACAACCTTGCTGGTCATGAGCGTTAAATTTCTCCTCGATACCAACATTATTTCGGAAAGTATCAAACTTCAGCCTAACGATATTTTTCTCAAACATTTTCGACAAAATCTAGAAGAAGCGGCGATCGCATCGGTGACACGGCATGAGCTTCTTTATGGATTATACCGATTGCCCGAGTCTCGGCGAAAAAAGAATTTGTCGGATTACTTAACTCAGGTCATCCAAGCAAAAATGATTATTTTGCCCTACTGTCACGCTGCCGCCGGATGGTTTGCGGCGGAACGGGCGAGACTGACTGCTTTGGGTCGAATGCCGTCATATCCGGATGGGCAGATCGCTGCCATTGCTAAGGTCAATCATTTGATTCTTGTGAGTCGTAATGTCTCAGACTTTGCCGACTTTGAAGGATTGACTCTTGAAAATTGGTTTGTTTAGAGGGGAATCAGTTCATAATTTACGCCTAATGTACATTAGAAGCCGAAAATCCCATTTTACTGTTCTTTCTCCCCTCTCCCACCGATTGGGAGAGGGGCTGGGGGTGAGGGCAGCTAATACTTTCGGATAATGCACATCAGACGTAATTTGCAATTTATGTCAAGATTTTCGCCGGGGCTAGCGCTCTAGAGAGGGCGAAAGCTATTTAACGCTCTTTGACACCCCGCGATCGCTACCAGAGAACTTGTCGGCGCGCTGCCGACGAAAACCACCGTACCGTTTGCCCCTCTCACCCAACCTTGCGCTTCGGAGATCGCAGCCGGTGCATTCTTGGGAGTAGAATCAGCAGCAGGCTCCATCGCTTCGCTCGATCGCGCATCCGACCACAACGAACTACTCCCCAACGCTTCTTGGGGATTAGGAGGCAACCCGCCGCGATCGCTCTCAATGAAACGACTGCCGCCCTGTCTGGCATTCGCTTGACAGCTTTGGGGCAAGTTGGGCGCGCCGGGACTCAAGGGCGGCGGAACTAACCCTCGGTTGGGATCGATTCCCAAGGTCAGGATATTAATCGTGCCGTTGAATCCTAACTGAGAACTGGCGGTAATGTCGCTCCGGGGCGTAAGAAAGCGTTGAATTGAAAAGCCAAAAATGCCTTGGGTAGAAATATTAATATTGCCGCCATTGCCCGCAAACGCATTCGCCGTAATGTCGCTATTCTCCCTGGGAATGGCGACGATAAAACCGGCATTAATCCCGATATTACCGCCGTTACCACCGCCACTCTGTTGCGTGCCTGCGGTGGTGGAAATTTGACTGCCGTTGCGCATTAGCAACAAGTCCTGTACCTGAATATTGCGGATGTTACCGCCATTTCCCGAAGGACTCTGGGTGGTAATCGAACCGTTGTCTAGGTAAAGGGTGCGAGCGGAGATTTGAGCGATATCGCCTGCATCGCCGGTTCCCAAGTTATTGGCACTGATAAGCCCTCGGTTAGTAATCTCGATACTCGGTGCGGCGAGAGAGATATCGCCCCCATCGCCAACGCCGCCCGGATTGACGGAAGTGGCGATCGCGCTGCCATCCCCATTTACACTCAGGCGATCGCGCGCCGCCACGATAATATTTCCCCCATTACCCTGCCCGGAACTCGAAGCCGTCACTAGAGCGCCATTGGTGAGATCGAGCGTTCCCATTGCCATGTCGATATTGCCGCCATTTCCCACCGCTCCCGAGTTAACGGAAGTTGCGATCGCGCTAGCTCCTCGACTCCCCTGCCCATCTAAAGTAACGCTATGGCTCGCACCAATCCTCACGCTTCCTGCATTTCCCCGCCCGGAAGTCTCAGCAGTCACTCGAGCGCCATTGGTGATATCGAGCGTTCCCGTCGCTATGTCGATATTGCCGCCATTGCCAACGCCGCCTGAACGGACGGAAGTTGAGATCGCGCCTCTACAACAACCTTGACCATCTAAAGTAATGCGACCCGCTCCGCGGTTCCCTTCGGGGCCGCGCGCTGCAATGGTAATATTGCCCCCATTACCCTGCCCGAAGGTCTCAGCGCTGACGAGACCGCCATTGGTAATCTTCAACGTGCCGGTCTCTAGGTCGATATTCCCCCCATTCCCCACCGCACCCAATGCCACCGAACTCGCGATCGCGCTGCTCGTGGGACCCAGAGCCACAAGGCGTTGTCCGTCCAAATTGATTTCATTACTCGCAACAACCCTCACATTTCCTGCATTTCCCCGCCCGATAGTTGAAGTCAGGATTTGAGCGCTATTGGTGATGTTCAGCGTGCCGGTCGTCAGGTCGATATTCCCCCCATTTCCTACCCCACCCAATACCCCACTATTAATCCCACTGGCTCCCATCCCATATCCATCCAAGTCAATGCGATCTTTAGCAACAACCCTCACCGTTCCTGCATTTCCCTGCCCGAAAACCGAGGTTGAAATTTGAGCGCCACCGGTCAAACTTAACGTTGGAGTTGTGACATCGAGCGTTCCGCCATTTCCTAACGCTCCCGGCGCAACCTGGCTAGCGATGCTACTCGACCCCAAACTGCCTTCTCCGGCTAAATGGATACCTTCTCTTGCCGCAACCCTCACATTTCCTGCATTACCCCGCCCCACCGTCGTAGCGCCAATTCCAGAGCCATTGGTAATATTGAGCGTCCCCGTTGTAATTTCAACATCGCCCCCATTTCCTACCGCACCCGCGATCGCTAAACTACCGATCTGACTGACGCTATAACTTCCTTCTCCATCTAAATTAATGCTATCCCTGGCTGCAACCGTTACCTTTCCCGCATTGCCCCGCCCCCCAGTCGAAGCGATAATGCCAGCGCCATTGGTAATATTCAGCGTTCCCGTTGCAATTTCAACATTTCCCCCATTTCCTACCGCCCCCGGAAGCACCGCACTCCCGATCGCGCTGGCTCCCGGGCTTCCTTCTCCATCTAAATCGATGCGCTCTCTGGCTGCAATCCGCACATTTCCTCCATTGCCCTGCCCTCGAGTCGAAGCATCAATTCCAGCGCCGCTACTCATCTCGAGCGTACCTGTTGCAATTTCGACATTTCCTGCATTTCCCCGTCCAAAAGTTGTAGCCACAATTTGAGTGCCATCGGTAAGCTTGAGACTGCCTGCCCTAATTTCGACATTGCCACCATTCCCCTCACCTCCCGGTGCGACACCACTCAGGATGATATTGCGAACGCCATTACGAGCTTGTCCGTTCGCATTGAAACTTTCGCCCACAGCGATCGCCACATTCCCAGCATTTCCCCGTCCATAATTCAACGCAAAAATCTGAGTCTCTCCCGTCACATTCAGCCGCTGCGCCGCAATCTTAATATCGCCGCCATCGCCCGTACTTTGAGGCGCAACCCCATTTAACAAATTGCTGCCTTCCAAGGTTATTTCTGTTGCATTCAGGGTAATATCTCCGGCTTTCGCGCCCGGAAACCCCCCGTTCATGATGCTGCTAACGAGCGTACTGTCTTTAATATTCAATTGACGCGCCGAAATCGCGATCTCGCCACTAGGATTTCCCCGCACCTCTAAAGTCCCTCGATTGACAATCGAAACATCGCTTTTCTCGACTCCTGACGGAAAAATCAAACTCATCAATCCGGGATTATTGGCATCTGTTGCTAAACCAATCGTTCCCGGAGCCGACAAACCGCCAATCTCAATTTTTCCGCTCGGTGCAGAGATAAAACCGTTATTCGGATCGCTGTTAATCGTACCATCGACTAAGATGCTGCCACCTCCCCCGACCAGTAAAATACTCTTACCGGAATTGACGCTTAACTGACCGCGTACTTCAATGGAGTTGGCGGGTTGCGCGACGGCGCGATCGTATTGAAAAAACGACGGTTGAATCGTTAATAAAGAAGGATCGTTCGGCACTGTCGCGTTAAAGTTTCCTCGGTTTCCAAATCCAATCGCGTTGGCGGTTGTGGCAACGAAAGAACCCCCAACAGACAACGTAGTATTAGGGCCGAAAATAATCCCATTGGGATTGATAAAAAATAAGTTGGCGTTCCCGTTTGTGAAAATAATTCCATTCAAATTAGAAGGATTGCCGCCGGTCACGCGACTGAAGATATTTGCAATATCGGAAGCGTTGTTAAAGGAGGCTATATTAGCCGCTGGCAGGGAAAACTCGCTAAAGCTGTGGAATAAATTGTTCCCCGCCCTCGTACCGCCGTTAATAATATTAATCGGCCCCAACGGAATAACGGTAGAATTATTCGGTAGCGTTGCATCGGGGATAATCTGAGCTTTCGCACTCTGCCCCCAGAAAAAACACGCCCCCAAAATGGTCAGCGCGCACTGCTTCGCACAACCCTTCAGCAGCACAACGCCACGTTCCCGCACAAGATAGCCCCTAAATCGAGTCAACATAATTCGTAATCGATCATTCGCGGTCATTGAGCTTGTCGAAATGTAGTTTGTAATGATTACCCCACAACGGAAGTCGAGGACTTGAATAGCGTTTCTGGGCATTTTATAGCGTTTTTCATCTACGTGAGTTACACTTTTTGAAAAAGTCCTTCTTAGTAATACCAATTTAAGATTACGTTGCCTAGAATAAACTCTCCTAAATTATCAGGATAGCGGTTCGTTACGCTTCGCTAACACACCCTACTTTTCATTCTATGCAGCGACCCATCAATCTGGTATAAGGGAGATTTTATGGGCGCGGATTTCGAGTAGACCTCAAAATTAAACAACGCTCCGTGGCGGCTCGCTCTGTGCCTGTTAAAATTAGTTGCGCTGTGACCTGAAATTACGAATTACGAATTACGAATTATGTCGTTTAAGCACTTGACTGAGATATTACACTGAGAAGCCATAAAATACGACCGAGTATAATATTTCTTTAATGAGTATTTATACTGTGGCTAGTTGAGAAAACCGTTGTTATGGGCGCACTTTGAATCGTAGATTTGTTCGATGAGGATAGCAGTGTCAATCCAAGATTTAACCCGTTCGATCGCATCGGCAATTCCCCCTTCTAGCGTAGGAATGCCATAAATCGGATAGGGATCTAAAGGGTGCTGGCAACGAATCCAAAGCCGCGCTTTAACAGTTTGAGCGACAATGTGCCAACCACGATAGTTAATTGTAGAGTCTAAAGGACGGTCTCGAATCACGCGATTGAATTCAGTCAACAGCAGCATCGTAATTGCACACCTCTTCAACAATATGCCACTATCCTAAACGATCTATACACTCAAGCCAGAAAATTCATGGCTTATACTCTATGTCTCTCCTTTCCCTTCCCGAAACATTGTATCAGCGCCGCCAGCGCCTAACCGAAAAGTTTTACTTTCCCGTTATTCTTTGGTCCGGTGGCGCACTTTCGCGAAACTTCCCGGCTAACCGCTTTCCTTTCCGAGCTAGCAGTCATTTCCTCTATTTTAGTGGATTTCCGTTAGAAAATGCGGCAATTCGCTTAGAAGCGGGCAAACTAGAATTGTTTGTTGACGATCCAGAACCCGGAAGCGCTCTTTGGCACGGAGAGATGCCCAATCGAGAAGAAATTGCTCGGAGTATGGGTGCGGATGCTGCCTACCCGCTAGCGGAGTTGGAGTCCAGAACTGGCGACGCTGCTACCATTGCCGTCCAGGATTTTCGGACTTGGGGGGAACAAGCGAAATTGCTACAGCGCCCGGTGTTACCCGCGCACCAACGCGATGAGGGTACTTTACCGGACAGTTGCAATCGCGATCGCGAACTCGCCAAAGCGATTGTTGCACTGCGCCTAACCCACGATGAAGGCGCACTCTCTCAGTTGCGTCTCGCTGCCGATATTGCCGTAGCAGCGCATCGAGTAGGGATGCAAACGACTCCTCGGGTTACGACTGAAGCAGAAGTACGGGGCGCAATTGAAGCCGTCTTTACGGCTCGCCAAGCCACCTGCGCCTACAATAGTATCGTTACCGTACAAGGGGAAGTTCTCCACAACGAACGCAGCGATCGCGCCCTGCAACCCGGAGACTTACTCCTCGTCGATGCAGGCGCAGAAACGCCCCTCGGTTGGGCTTCCGATATTACGCGCACCTATCCCGTCACCGGGAAATTCTCGCCGACGCAGCGCGATATTTACCAGCTTGTCCTCGCCGCGCACGATGCGTGCATTGCTAAGATGCAGCCCGGAGTGGAATACCGAGAGATTCATCTTCTCGCCGCTTCCGTCCTCGCCGAAGGTTTAGTCGAGTTGGGAATCTTGCAGGGAAACCCAACTGATTTAGTCGAACGAGACGCGCACGCTCTCTTCTTTCCCCACGGAATCGGGCATTCACTGGGGTTAGACGTTCACGATCTGGAAGATTTAGGCGATTTGGCGGGGTACGCAGAAGGACGCAAAAGGAGCGATCGCTTTGGTTTGAGTTACTTGCGCCTCGATCGCCCTTTACAAGCAGGAATGCTCGTAACCATCGAACCCGGATTTTACCAAGTTCCGGGCATCCTAAACGATCCAAAACTGCGATCGCAATATCGCAAGGATGTTAATTGGGAACGACTCGAACAGTTCGCCGATACGCGCGGTATCCGGATTGAAGATGATGTTTTAGTGACTGAATCGGGAACGGAGATCTTAACGGCGGCGCTGCCGAACGCGATCGCACAAATCGAGCAAATAATTCGTAATTCGTAATTCGTAATTCGTAATTCGTAATTCGTAATTCGTAATTAATACCAATGACGAACGATCGATATGCAAGTAGGTAGGGCTATAAAATCGGTCGTTCTAGAACTTTACTATCAATCCAGCTACGGACGAAGCGTGCAGGGAATCTGTATTTTCTGTAGCTGGAACCTTAAAATTAGTTACTCTACGCTCTGCAATTACGAATTACGAATCAATAATTAATAATTAATAATTAATAATTATAGTTGCTCTACGTTCTGCAATTACGAATTACGAATTACGAATTACGAATTAATACTTATAGAGTCACCCTGGATTACTAATTGGAAAAGAGATGGAGATGCACCAGGGTTAATCGATCTGAGTCTTTAGATAGGCGTGCTTGAGGCGAGCTTGCTCGATGTTTTTCTCTCGTTCGAGCGCGAATGGGTGCGATGCTTTACTACTGCATCAGCGAGGGAAAAATCCGGCTAGCGCACGGAATTCTGGTATTTGAAGTTTCGTTTTTTTCCGCAGGGGTATTGCTTTCAACAGTGGGTAAGCTGGCTGTTTCCGAACGATTTGCCACTTCCACTTCCCTCGAGGCGAAGGCAGTCGCTTCTTCTAAGGCTGAGGTCGAATGTACGGCATCCAGATTCTGTTCCGGCGTTGCTGAAGCTTCGGGTATAGCTTGTGCTTGACTCGTACCAAAAACAAAAATACTACTACTAACGAGGGAAAAGCATAATACGGAAAAAGCAGATTTAAACATCAAAAAAACTCCCTAGCTCAACTTTTGATGTAACTAAGTTAACTTCTCTTCTCCTTACTTTCCAATAGGAATCCTACTGAATTCCTGAATCTTTACTCTATCTTCAAATACACTTACGCATCGGCAATTTCCACGGGATGAGGTAAAGCGCGAGCTTCATGAAAAATCTAAATTTTGGTTATTGACGTGAAAATTTGGCTGCATTGAAGAGACTAGCAGGGTCAGACAATCGGAGGGGGGGGCTGCCCTGACTGCCAAAAAATTAGGGGTAACTGCGATCGGAACCTTGGTCAGTGGTAGCGGAAAACAGCGAAGGCTCGGTAGAAACGCTTTCTCACCTTCCCAAACATCGCCTAGATCGAAAATTCGCACCGAGCCATACGACTCGATGCGAATAGATTGTTAGTGCATGGGCAAGGAGAGACTCGAACTCTCATGACCGGGGCCGCCGCATTTTGAGTGCGGTGCGTCTACCAATTCCGCCACTTGCCCTTGGACGCACTTTTACCATTATAACCCATTTTTGCCAGATCGATCGCATTTTGATATTCCGGAGAACCGGCCCAGCGATCGATCTCGCGGGCGCGCAGAACGGGAACGGGATGGGTCAGTTGGGCGGTTTGAGCGGTTTTGAGCATTTCTCCGAGTTGAGTCGTGCCGATCGCGTCATAATCGCGCGCTTGGGCGATAAACGCATCGAGATTGAGTTGGGGGGCCAAAGTCGGCGAACCGCCAGCCAGCTTCATTAGCACGGACATCACGACTTTTGGATCTTGTAGGGTTAAAAGGGCAGCGCGATCGCAACTAAACTCCGCACACCGCAACCATTCCAGCATCCGAGCTTGTAACGATTGGGCGATAACCGTCCCCCACATCGGTAACAAATTCGCGCCCAAAACAATCAAATTCGCCATCGTTAAATAAACGCCGTGTTCGCACTTCAAATGTCCCAACTCGTGCGCCATCACCGCTTGAATTTCTTCGGGCGTTAGCATTTCAATCAGCGAAGTATGCAGCACCATAAAAGGCTGCCGTCCTCGCATAGCAAAAGTATAGGCATTAGGAACGGGATTTTGCTGCACGTAAAGTTGCGGCGCTTCGATATCGAGAATTTTTGCCGCTTCGAGCAGAAGGGCGTGTAAGTGGGGCAGTTGATTTTCGCCCACCCGAACGCTAGAAGCAATATTATTGAGGTAAAAAAATTGTTCGGCTACCGGCCCGAGTAAGGTGCGAATTGCCACATCCAATCCCGGTAATTGTTTGAGGGCTTGAGTGGCGGTTAAATCCAAGGGGTGGCGAAATTGGTCGGCTTTTAGACCGATAAGCGTTGTTTTTGAATACATGATTTTTTCAATTATCCAATTAACAGCGAACAGTTATTCAGTGAAGGATTATCAGTTAACAGTAAAGCGTTAATTCAGTACAGTTAACTGATAACTGTTTACTGTTCCAGCCACGTTTTAACGCGCTGGAGGCTTTTCCAGTCGGGTTTGCGCGTTAAGCCATCTTCAATATTTTCCTGAATATCGCGCCGAAGATCGGCATCGAGAGCCATAATTTGCTGAACTAAATCGATGTGTTCGCGCACGCCTTTTTTATCAGTTTCCAGCATAGCGAGGGCAAGATTAATTCGGGCTTGTGGCGCTCGATTGTCGCATTTAACCGCTTTTTGCGCGGCTTTCAGAGCAGCTTGAGGCTTATCAACTAGGAGGTATAACCAAGATAAACTCGTCCAAGCCGCAGCGTTTTTGGGGGCGCGATCGCTGATTTCTTTAAAAGTCGAAATTAGCGTTTCGGGTTCTTCTCCGGCTCTATATCGCTCAAATCCTTTATCAAAAAGCGTTTCAACAGTTTCGGTCATTCTCAATGAATCGTGAATAGTGAATAGCGAGCAGTTGTATAATCTTCATCGCCCCCTCGCCCTCTCGCCCGGTACGCTGCCTGTCCGGAGCGAAGTCGAAGGGAGCGAAGTCGGAAGCGCTCTCCTCCCTCCCTTTAGGGCTTAAACGCCGAAAGACTTACCGCAACCGCAGGTTTGATTGGCATTGGGGTTAGTGAACTGGAACCCGCCGCCGATCATGGCGTTGCTATAGTCTAGGACTAAACCGTATAAGTAGAGCATACTTTTCGGATCGCACACAATTTTGAAACCTTCGTAGTCAAAGACGCGATCGTCTTCGCGGGTTCTGCTAGGGTCTTCAAAGTCCATCATATAGGACATCCCGGAACAGCCGCCGCTGCGAACGCCGACACGCAGATACAAGTCTTTTCCTTGCTGTTGACGCAGCATTTGGATATGCTTGAGTGCTGTCTCGGTTAGGAGGATTCCTTGTTGGGGTTGAGTGGCTTGTGTCATAGATGTAGGTCAATCCTAAATTTTATGGATGGGGTTTTAACAATATGTTGCTACCGCGACCGCTGAGGTCAAGTTTACCGTTAAATGTTTGCTATTACTAAAGAGGAGAGTTCGCGCTCCGGCTGCCCTCTACTGTTGTCTATCATAACGATTTCTGTTGAAAGGGTCGCGCTAGGAAGGCGAGGCGATTTTAGGGACGGCAGTGCTTTTGCCTCGAGGTTCGAGGCGTAGTGAAACGAGAGCTTGGGTTTGTCGAGCTAAGCCGAGGTCTTTGGGTATCTTTCCGAATCTGCAATTGGGTTAATTTTTCATGAATAGTCTTCATCCATCTACGCTGCGTCGTCTCAAAAAGATTTCTCAAATTCCGAGCGTTTGGGAAGGCGATCGCCGTCCTTTAGGCGGTATGGCGCGGGAACTCGATCCCGATGCTGCTGATGAAAACGGGGATTGTATTATTTGGGTGGACGGTTCTGAGGGACTGGTACGCGCGATGGATGTGGTGTCGTTGGAGATGGGGCCCGAGGCGGTGGTTCGCACGCTACTGCGCGCGATCGAAAATCCTCACAGTCCCGCTCGTCCGGCTCGCCCGCAAAAGATTGTGGTGCGCGATCGCGAAATTCATTTTTTTCTGCGCGGAACCCTGCAAGATCTCGATATCGATATCGATTACGTTCCTGAATTGCCGCTGATCGATGAATTGTTTCGCGGCTTCGAGCAAATGGGAAACGATCGCCCGCCCCATCTCCCACCCAAGTTCGCCAAGTCTTTACAACAAGCGGCGAGCGAGCTTTGGAAGCTCGCGCCGTGGGAGTTTTTGGGCGACCATCAAATTATCTCGATTTGCCTCAATCGCTGGGATATCGAGAATCTTTATGTTTCGGTGATGGGGATGTTGGGGCAAGAGTATGGCGTACTGTTGTATCGTTCTTTAGAATCTCTCGAACGTTTCCGCGCTGCTGCGATCGCCGAACGTTCCCCCGAACGTTTAGAAAAAGCCTTCTTATCACAAGATTGTTGGTTTGTCAACTACTCGACCGATGCCGATGACTTTGACGAGAGCGAGGACGATCTCGCCGATTGGCCCTTAGAAGAAATTTACCCAATTTTCGGCAGCGTCCATCCTTACGAAGGAATGAGACCTTTTTTAGACGAAGAAGAGGCGATCGCAGTTTACGCAGCCGTTAAAGCGCTGACGAGCTTCATCCAAGCCAAACGCAAACTTTTAGCTCGCGAACCGGGTGAAACTCTCCCCACCGCCAGCAAGCGCTGTCGCATCGCACTTCCCCCCGAATGCGAAAACCCGCAGACGCTCTCGATTGAAGTTTCCACCCTGCCGGAATTATCCGCCCAATTCCTCGAAGCGATGGAACTCGAGGAGCTTAATTTTGATGAAGAAGAAGATGATGATGATGATGAAGGTTCCTCCCTCGACGTTCCCATCCAAGATGACTTAATTCCCGCAGATGCTTTGGTTTCTCTAACGATTTTACCTTGGGAAAAAGTCGAACCCATACGCGCCGATCGCCAAAAATATTATCCATCCCCCTCCGCGAAAAGCAGTGGGGAAACCGTCGGAAAAGGGCTTCCCGTCGCGATCGTGCAAACTTCTCGTCCGAAAGTCAAAAAAATTGTCGCCGTACTCGCAGCGAACGACGGATTGAAAGGAATTTGCTTGAATCCCGGAGAAGATCCGTTTACCGATACGCTTTACGAACTCGGATTGCTGCAAGCAGAGAACGGCAATATTTACCTATTTAAAGAATTTTTAGCCGAGGAGCCAGACTATCTCAAAGCGCGTCAAGAATGGGAACAAGCATTGCAAGTAACGAAAGGCTGTTGCGGTTTAATTTTAGCGATGGGCGCGAAAGGAACTTCGCGCGGCAATCCTCGCCCGAAGGATTTGCTAGCGCTTTTTGAAACGAAAGTGCTTTCTGCTGAAGAACTGGGAACGGGAGTTTTGCAGTTAATGCCGCAGTTTGGTTTTGAGTTGGATTGGTAAGGAAGGACGTGCTGGCTCCTCAGCAATTTTTTGTTACGGTTGAAAGAACGCAATCTTCTATCGCTTTAGCTCGCTCGGGAATCTATGCTACCTGTTATTTATAGCGATCGCTTCCTCGAACATCTCACCGGACGCTTGCACCCAGAACGTCCCGAACGCCTCACTGCCATTGTCGAAGCCATTAAAGCATCACCCCATCGCGATCGCGTCGATTGGCAACTCCCCACGCCCTTAGCAGAACGGGATGTAATGCCTTGGCTGGAGAAAATTCATCAGCCTCAATATATCGCCCTCGTTCGCGAAATTGCGGAAAACGGCGGTGGATACCTCGATGCGGATACGCCCGTTTCGCCTCAGAGTTACGATGTTGCCCTCCTCGCCGTCAGTGCTTGGCTCGATGGAGTCGATCGCGTCCTCGCCTCAAATAACCCCGCCTTCGTGCTGGCGCGTCCTCCCGGACACCATGCCGAACACCGATCCGGGATGGGATTTTGCCTGTTTTCCAACGCCGCGATCGCCGCCTTTTACGCCCTCGAACAGCCCGGAATTCGCCGCGTTGCTATCTTAGATTGGGACGTTCACCACGGCAACGGCACGCAATACATCACCGAAGACAGCGCCAAGATTGCCTACTGTTCCTTGCATCAATCTCCTTGCTATCCCGGAACTGGGCGCATTGAGGAGTGTGGGCGATACGACAACGTTCTCAATATCCCCATGCGTCCCGGCAGTACGATTGGGGAATATTCATTGGCTTTTGAGGAAAAAGTCAAGCCTTTCTTAACAGAATTTAACCCCGACTTGTTAATTGTCAGCGCGGGCTACGATGCCAATCGCGCCGATCGACTGGCAGGAATCGACCTGGAACCGGAGGATTTCGGCACTTTCACCGAAGTCATCTTACAGCTAACGCGACGAATTGTGTTTGGTTTGGAGGGCGGTTACGATCTCGAGGCTTTGGGGCGATCGGTTGTTGCCACAATTGAGCCAATAATTCGTAATTCGTAATTCGTAATTCGTAATTCGTAATTCGTAATTCGTAATTCGTAGTTCGTAATTCGTAATTCGTAATTCGTAATTCGTAATTCGTAATTCGTAGTTCGTAATTCGTAATTCGTAATTCGTAATTCGTAATTCACCATTCATAATTCATAATTCATAATTCATAATTCATAATTTTAGGTCGCCGTTATTTGAAGGGTGGAAACTCGGATAGCTAACAAGTAGCGCTATAACCCACAGTAATTTATCGGAATTAATCCCGTAAAAATAATAAAATCCCCCGATGAAGGGGGATTTCTTGTAGCGCCATAGATTTTAAGAATTAAACGCTAGCTAAACGGAATGCCGAGCCTAAACCAGCGGCGATTTCTTCAGGGGAAATCTTACCATCGCCATTCAGATCGAGGGCATCAAAAACCGCATCCGATCCCATCCATTCTTCGCGAGTAATTGCGCCATCGCCATCGAGATCGTAAATTGCGAAGATATCGCAAGCGGGTTGTTGTGGAGTCTCTGTTGTTTCTATGGCGGAGAGTCGTTCGGTTAAGAGTTTCTCGAGCGCTTCTAGGGCTTTTGAGAATCCGAGAATCCCTTCTTCTAGCTTTTGGGAAGCCATGCGATCTTCGGCGTGCATCTTCTCGAAAGTTTCCTTATCCATTGTCAGTTTTTCGAGATCTTCCTTCGCTGCTGTTTCGGGACAGAGTTTGCGAGGCAGTTCGTTTTCTGTCGATCGCAATTCATCGAGCAGTTTCGGCGAAATTGTCAGCAAATCGCAACCGGCTAACTCAGTAATTTCGCCAATATTGCGGAAGCTTGCGCCCATAACTTCCGTCTGGTAGCCAAATTTCTTGTAATAGTTGTAAATCTTCGTTACAGACTCTACGCCCGGATCTTCAGCCGGGGCATAATCGCGTCCGGTTTCCTGCTTGTACCAATCGAGAATGCGTCCGACAAAGGGAGAAATCAGGGTTACGCCCGCTTCCGCACAGGCGACTGCTTGGTGGAAGCCGAAAAGGAGCGTTAAATTGCAGTGAATACCTTCTTTTTCCAGGATTTCCGCCGCGCGAATTCCTTCCCAGGTCGAAGCAATTTTAATTAAGATGCGATCGCGCGAAACGCCCGCTGCTTCATATTCCGAAATTAAGTAGCGTGCCTTAGCTAGCGTCGCTTCCGTATCGTAGGACAACCGCGCGTCTACTTCCGTCGAAACGCGCCCGGGAATAATTTCGAGAATTTTCCGCCCAAAGGCGACAGCTAAGCGATCGAAGGCTAAAGTAGCGACTTCAGACGCATCCGCCCCATCCCCTAAGTCCTTTCTCGCCTGCTTGAGGGTATCATCGACAATCGCTTGATACTGAGGCATTTCCGCCGCTGCGGTAATCAAAGACGGGTTCGTCGTCGCATCTCGCGGTGTAAACGTTTCGATCGCTTGGATATCTCCGGTATCTGCGACGACAATCGTCATTTCTCGCAGTTGTTCGAGCAAGTTCCCAGCCATGTTCAACTCCTAGGGTTTAAGTCTCCGGTCGAAGGGTATTAAATCTTCAACTGCCTCAATTGTATTGCGGATCTCGTGCTGACCGTTCCGGAGAGGATGCGCTGGTTTTAATGGCTAAAAGCTTTGTAGGGAGAGGGATTGAGCGGTTGCTTTTGGGGTGTTGCTTTCTAAAGAAAGACTAAAGAAAAGAGGAACAAAATGCCAGCGCAAACTAAAAGCGCGATCGCTCCGCCTCGATCGATTCTCCATCCTCCGCGATAAACTCAGTGTATAGATTTTTTCAAAGTATTACTCTATCTCTACCACAGCAATTACTCGTCTATCGAACTCAGGTTGAACAGGTTCTCTAGCGTCGAAGCGTCGTTCATCTAACCCAAGATAGATCGGAGTCTCGCTCGAAACTCTATCTTAAGACTTTAGCGATCGCGTCCTTCTCCGAGTTAATCTTCAAATTAATCAAGTTTTTATAAATTAGAAAAAATTCGCCATTCAGGAGAAAAGCGATGCCCGGTCAAGACCCGTCCAAAATCAAAATGGGAACGATTGAAGAAGAAGAAAAAGATATATCCATGCAAGGTAAGGTGATTTTGGGCATCGATCCTGATGGCGGTCGAGTGGTATTCTTCCGAGATATTGACATTGAAACCGAAGATACAAAACTCACTGCTTATCTGGCAACCGACGGTAATTTGAACAAAAGTCTCGAACTGGGCGAGCTTAAAGCAATGAACGGCAGTTTTAACCTTCCTGTCCCCGATGGAATCGATACTGCTCCCTATAATACCGTCATCATTCGCAATCCGAAAAGTAAGAAAAAAATGGCTGTTGTCGAGCTATAAGCTTACAATTTAATCATTACTCCGAATAGACAAACAGAGCCAATCTCCATCAGTTACAAAGAAAATCAGACGGGCAATTTGTTCGTCTGAGTTTTTTTATGGCAGGGTTAATATTAACGATGAGTACATCGGTATACCGCATCGTTTAAAATTAGGAAACAAAGCTTCTCGAGGTCGTATTGCTTATGACTGTTTCCCTCGATCGCGAAATTCTCTACCCCGACAGCGACGGACAACCGATGGCCGATAATACAAAACAATATCGCTGGATTGTCTTAATTAAAGAAAATCTCGAACTTCTCCTCGCCGAAAATCCTGAAGTCTTTGTAGCAGGGGATTTGCTATGGTATGCAGTTGAAGGTTCCCCCAAAATCCGCATCGCCCCCGATGTTATGATAATCTTCGGACGACCAAAAGGCGATCGCGGTTCTTACCAACAGTGGAAAGAAGACAACATCGCCCCGCAAGTTATCTTTGAGATTCTCTCTCCGGGGAATCGTTTCAAGGAGATGGTCAAAAAGTTCAATTTCTACAATCGCTATGGGGTAGAAGAATATTACATTTACGACCCCGATACGAACGAACTCGATGGATTGCTGCGCGAAGAAGGAGACTTAACCTTTGTTGAAGAAATGGACGGGTTTACCAGTCCGAGGTTGGGGATTCGTTTTGTTTTAACTCCGGAAACGCTGTCAATTTATCGTCCCGACGGGCGAAAGTTTCTGACTACGCTCGAACTGGAAGAAAGGTTGCAACAAGCCACTCAGCGTGCAGAACAAGAAGCTCAACGGGCAGAACGATTAGCTGCTAAACTCCGAGCATTAGGAATCGACCCAGATAGTGAAAGTTAAATCGCCTACCTTGGGTTCCAACCCAAGTTAGAGCGTAAACTCACTTTCAAAAGATAGGGGCAGCTACATTGCGGCTGCCCCTACAATACCGTTAGGATTTTAACGTTACGTCAAACCAGAAACGACGACAAAGCCCAATACAGCAGCGAAAATAATCAACGCATAGAATTGCGCGCGTCCGCTTTCAAAGTATTTTAAGCCTTGACCGCCGAGGACAGTAACGAGTCCGGTGAAGTTAACAGCACCATCAACAACGCGATAGTCGATTTCCAGCATTTGCCGCGCGAGGCGACGGCTACCTTGGACGAAAAGCTTATTGTAGATGTTGTCAAAGTACCACTTGTTGAGAGAGAGTTGGTACAAGGGTTGGATTTTTTTGGCGATCGCGGCCGGGTCGATTTTCCCTTGCAAGTACATCACCGATGCCAGCGTAATCCCGATTAAGGCAATCCCAACGGAACTGCCGCCCATAATCAAAAACTCAGTCCAGTTGAAATGCGCGGAATGTTCGGCAATTTCAGCCGTCGTTTCTGCGGGGGCGTGAATAAACGCTTCAAAGGAGTTTGCCCAAGGACGACCCAACAAACCCACCAATACCGAAGGCACTGCTAGCGCGACTAAGGGGAAAGTCATCGTCCAGGGCGATTCGTGGGGTTCGTGGCTGTGGGAATGGCTGCTATGTTCCAACTCTTTCGGGTTCATTGCCCCGGGCGCGAAGGCGGGTTCGAGAACTTCTTCGCTTTCGGGTGGGGCAGCCGCAGCTTTCAATTGCTTGCGAAGGCCCATATCGTTGCCCCGGAATTTCCCTTCAAAAGTGCTGAAGTACATCCGGAACATATAAAAGGCGGTAATCCCAGCCGTCAGCCAACCCACTAACCACATTGCAGGGTTCGCTGCAAATGTCAAGCCTAAAATTTCATCCTTCGACCAGAACCCAGCGAAGGGGGGAATCCCGCAAATGGCGAGAGTGCCAACCAGGAAGGTGGTCGCGGTCACGGGCATATATTTCCGCAGGCCGCCCATCAAGCGCATATCTTGGGCTAAAACAGGGTCGTGACCGACAACGCCTTCCATGCCATGAATGACGGAACCGGAACCGAGGAAAAGCATCGCTTTGAAGTAGGCGTGGGTCATGAGGTGGAAAAGACCGGCGCTGTAAGCTCCAACGCCCATTGCCATGACCATGTAGCCTAACTGAGAGATGGTGGAGTAGGCGAGACCTTTTTTGATATCGTTTTGGGTGATGGCGATCGATGCACCGAGGAAGGCCGTAAACGTTCCCGTCCAAGCAATGGTATTCATAGCGACGGGAATATCTTCAAACACCGGATACATCCGAGCAATTAGGAAGACTCCGGCAGCGACCATCGTAGCCGCGTGGATGAGGGCGGAAATGGGCGTAGGGCCTTCCATTGCGTCCGGCAGCCAGACGTGGAGGGGGAACTGCGCGGATTTAGCGACGGGGCCGAGAAAGACGAGAATAGCTAAAAGAGCGGCTAAGCCCGACCAAATCGCGCCGGATGCGGTTAAGTCGTGCAACCGCTCTCCAATGATGCCAAATTCAAAGCTACCGGTCGCCCAATAGAGGCCGAGCATTCCCAACAGCAGACCAAAGTCGCCGACGCGGTTGGTAACGAAGGCTTTTTGGCAAGCGTCGGCGGCCGCTTTGCGATCGTACCAAAATCCGACGAGCAGGTAAGAACACATCCCGACCAATTCCCAGAAGATGTAAATCTGGACGAGGTTGGGACTGATGACCAAACCAAGCATCGAGGAGCCAAACAGGCTCAAATAAGAATAGAAGCGAACGTAGCCCGGATCGTGTGCCATGTAGCCATCGGTGTAAACCATGACCAAAAAGGCAACAGTCGTAACGATGACGAGCATTAACGAGGCGAGGGGATCGATGACATACCCCATCGTCAGATGGAAATCTCCGGCGGCAGCCCATTCAAAGCTGCGTTCGTAGGGTGCGTGACCTTGGATTTGACTCCACAGCAGGGCGAAGGAGTAACCCATCGCGATGCCCATTAAAGAGATGACCAATGCTGCGTTTGCTTGTCGGAGGCTGTTGGTCGCCTTATTAAAGGAGATAAGTCCGATACCGACGAGCATCGCTCCGGCCAAGGGCAGCACTGGGATTAACCAGGCATATTGATAGAGCGGTTCCATTAGCAATTCCTACTTTATATTTCTTCACTATTTGTAGAATACCGTGAACCATTGTGCCACAGACTGTTCTTTAAGGAAGCGATCGCACGAGGCGAGATCGATCGCGCCTTGTCCCTCAATCCGACAGCGTTACAGGCACGCTAAACTGAGAGAAAAATCGACGAATAGCAAACGGAATGGCAGAATTTAACGGGCTGACCGCTTTAGTGGGCGGCCTTCTGATTGGGACGAGCGCGACCCTGCTTTTAGCGTTTAACGGGCGCATTGCGGGGATTAGCGGGATGGTTAATGGTGCAATAAGTCTGGCTCGCTCGGAGCGCTGGCGCTGGCTATTTTTGTTGGGGATGGTGGCGGGCGGCACGCTTTACGAATACGTCCTCGCATCGCAACCTACGCCTCGTTCTACTTTTGCCCCGGCAGCGATGCTAACAGGCGGGTTGTTAGTCGGTTTCGGGACGCGCATGGGCAATGGCTGCACGAGCGGACACGGGGTATGCGGGTTGGGGCGCTTGTCGGCGCGCTCTTTAGCAGCAGTGCTGACATTCTTAGCGACGGGGTTTATAACGGTTTTTATGTCGCGCCATGCGTTTGCGGGAGCTTAAAGGAAAGAATGAAACAAAATTTAGTGGTTGTGTTATCGGGTTTATTGTTTGGTTTGGGTTTGGGTCTGTCGCAAATGATAGACCGCGATCGCGTCCTCGGTTTTCTCGATCTGGCTGGCACCTGGGATCCCACCCTCCTCTTCGTTCTTGGCGGTGCGGTCGGCGTAACCCTAATTTCCTTCCGCTTTATTCTGCGTCGCCCTCATCCATTCTTGGCTGAAAAATTCACCCTGCCGACTCGCAACGATATCGATCTACCTCTGTTGCTAGGTGCGGTGCTGTTTGGCATTGGGTGGGGAATTAGCGGTTACTGTCCGGGACCGGGGATCGTTTCGCTGATGTTGGGGGTTTGGAACCCGCTATTATTTTTAATCGCGTTGTTTGCGGGTTCTTTTGCCTACGAAGCTTACGCGCTAAATAGACGAGATTAGATAGCGCGATGCCCGATATGAACATACTGCTTCGTCCCCAGCGCAATTTAGATATTAAGGGGGCATCACTCCTCCAACAAAAAATTCTCAATTTGATGCCAATTCCGGAACATTCGGTGTGGGTTATCGACCTGATTGAGGTCAATACGATCGACCACTTCGGCTTAACGGCGTTGGTTGCCATCCGCAAAGTTGCCCGACAACATCAATGCCGTCTCTTTTTGTTAAATATGAAGCCATCGGTGCGCTCGATGTTAGAGATTACAGAACTCGATCTAGAATTTGATGAAATTGATAGCCTCGAGTACGCCTTCGATGCCAAAATTCATCTCGTTTTGTGCTAGTCGCGATCGCTAGCCGACTACTCTCTACAGAGCAAAGCCCGACTCTATTCTCTGCCGATCGCGCCGCGCAACGCTATAACGGAAACTGAGAGCTTCAAGTTGCGTCTAGTTTAACCAGTGGGAGCTAGAACTCTGCCCGTCAATTCCAACTTCTTTTTTAAAAATTTAAGCGATGTTAAACAGATCCTTAGCCTCTTTTTGGCGTTCCCAACGGCGTTGGTTCTACGGACTCCTCGCAGGTGTCACGGCGCTAAGCTTAATCGTCGGTACGCCGCAGCCGACGCAAGCGATTTCTTGGTGGGAACTCTTGATGCGCGGCGCTCAAATTTTTCAACTCTCGAATCTGTCCGACCAGCAGGAGGTTCAACTCGGACAGCAAATTAATCAACAGGTTGGCGTGCAGTTAAACCGCAAAGGTACGCCGATTTCCAATCATCGCGAAGCGACGGCCTATATAAATTCTATCGGGCAGCGTTTGGCAGCCGCGAGCGATCGCACCGATATTCCCTATACGTTTCAAGTTGTCGAAGATCCTGGAATAAACGCCTTTGCAACGATGGGCGGGTTTGTTTATATCAACGCCGGTTTGATGTACGAAGCCGAAAATGAAGCCGAACTCGCGAGTGTTATGGCCCACGAAATCGGGCATATTGTCGGACGGCACGCAGTCGGGCAAATGCGCCAGCAAGCCCTAGCTTCTGGGGCGCTTGCCGTCGCCGGACTCGACCAAAGCACGGCAGTTCAAATCGGGGTCGATCTTGCCCTTAATTTGCCTCACAGTCGCGGCGATGAATTCGATGCAGATCGCATCGGATTGGCGATGTTACGTCGTGCGGGCTATGCGCCTTCGGCAATGGTTAGCTTTATGCAAAAACTCCAACGCGGCGGTTCGCCCCCAGCTTTTTTAAGCACGCATCCTAATGTTAGCGATCGCGTCCAAACTTTGCGCCAAATGCTCCAAGAAAATCCTCCCACCGCCAGCGAAGTCAACGGTTTAGATGCTGTTTCTTATCGCAATTTACTCCGTCGTTTCGCTCAATAACGCTGACTCCGGAAACCCCCGATCGCCGTCTAGCGTCGGGGGTTTCCGGTACATCACAAAAGAGACTAAATCTCAACAGAGCAATTAACAGATCCGAACGTTATCAATTGTCCATTATCAATTATCCCTAAACCGTTGCGACAACGCCTTCGCTCTCCTCTCCAACGCGATTCACGCCGCACAGCGCATAAGTTCCTGCCGGTCGCGTCGTACTCGTCCGCGTCCCCGCCAAAATATCCACTAACTGCCAGCCGTTTGACTCCCGACGGTACAGCGTCCAAGCGCGCGTGCTGCCGTCCGTTACCGCCGTCCAACTCAACGTACCATTGTTGACCTTCAAATCTGCTGGCGGTTTTGGTGCGGGCGCTTTTAGGGAAGCTAAGGTCGGTACTAATGCAGGTTTGGGATAGATTTGCTGCTGGAACTGGGCAACTATGCCGTCGCGATCGCTCGAAAACGTCTGCATACTAAAATAAATATTGCCCAGCGCTAACTTAGAAGCCATCTGCCGCGTCAGACTCACCTGGTTCTTAAACTCATCAAACGTCCACGACGGTTGACCCAAACGCGCTAAATTATTCCCCGGGTAAACGTGCGCCCCCTTCGGGTTATTCTCCGTCCACCACTTCAACAACGTCGGATAACTCTGCTGTACTTGGTCGATGCGCCAATACAACTGCGGTGCGATATAATCCACCCAGCCTTCCGCCAACCACTTCTTCGGATCCGCATACAGCGTCTCGTACTGATCCATCCCCGTAATTCCCGGCGGTTGTCCCGGTCGATAAATTCCAAACGGCGAAATTCCGAACTTAACGTGGGGTTTAGCGGCAGTAATCCCGGTTTTCAGCCGTCTGACCATCTTATTCACATTATCCCTACGCCAATCGCTCGCGCTTAACGTTCCGCCCCCACTCCGATAAGCGTCGTAGGTTTTGCTATCGGGAAACGCTTGACCCTCCACCGGGTAAGGATAAAAATAATCGTCTAGGTGAATGCCATCGACATCATAGCGGTTCAGCACGTCCAAAATCACCGCATACGTCCTATCTTGCACCACCTGGAGTCCCGGATCCATCCAAGCTTGAGAACCATAGTTATACACGGCACTCGGTGTTTCTCGCATGATATGAGTCGCACCTAGCTGCGTACTCGCACTGGTTTTCGCACGGTAGGGATTAAACCAAGCGTGGAATTCGAGGTTGCGCTTGTGACACTCGTCAACCGCAAAGGCTAGCGGATCCCAAGCTGGGTTCGGCGCGCGTCCTTGCGTCCCCGTCAGCCAATGACTCCAAGGTTCTAAGGATGAGGGATAAAGGGCATCGCCTTCGGAGCGTACTTGTAAGATGACTGCATTGAGATTTAGATCTGCTGCCGTTTGAATGATTTTTAGGAGTTCTTGCTGTTGCTGTTGCGTCGTCAGCGATGATTGAGAAGGCCAATCGAGGTTCCATACCGTTGCCACCCAAACGGCGCGGAATTCTCGGGTGTGGGAAACTTTGACGGTGGTCGGTCCTTGGGCGGTGGGGGGCGGAACGATGTAGGGCGAGGCGATGGGACTGACTTGTCCGATGGCGACTAAGGCTTGATAAAGTATGGCGGCGACTTCAGCGCGAGTGGCGGGGCGGTTGGGCTCGAGGGCTTTGAGATTGGGGTAGTTGACGACTAAGCCTCTGCCGGTTGCAATGGCGATCGGAGTCCTCGCATAATTCTGAGTTGTTTCCCAATCTTGATATAACTTTGAGGCATCGATTCGGACGGCATCCGCATACTGAATTTCTAACCCATTAACCAGAGATACCCAAAGCTGAGCTTTAGTGAGTCCCGCTAAGGGTCGAAAGTCTAAGCTGGGATATCCAGCGAGTAAGCCCATTTCGTAGGTTCTTTTAATGGCTGGGGCTGCCCAATAATTAGGCGCAACATCTTTGAATTGAATTGCTGCACGTTTGGTTGGCAGCTTAAATGCTTGGTTTAAAACAGCGGCATACTGAGCGCGATTGACGATTTGGTTCGGTTTAAAGGTGCCATCGGGAAAGCCTGCAAGAATCCCTTTCGCGGCTAAGGCTTCGATAAATGGTCTGGCCCAATGATTGGTGATGTCTGAAAAATTTATCGCTGTCATCGGAGGATTTATCCCGTTAAGAGTAAGTCGATACGGAGGACATTTGGTCGTAAAGCGTGTTTGAATAGAACGTAGTTTAACTCTCAGCTATTCTCTTGACCAGAGCGCGATCGCTCCCTCTCACGTCTCTCTCGCCCTCTAGGCTTAACGCCAAGCCGCTTCGCTGTATCCTTCGGACGGGTCTCCCAGCTTGCCCATTTTTCTTTATCGACGCTTGTCATCATCTTTAAGAGAAGCTCTGAGAAATCGATTGGGTCGTTTAACATGAATAATCCCTTTCAGGAATGGCTTAGCAATAACCGATTTAAGCATTATGTGCCGATCGGATCGATCCTAATTTTTTCGAGTATTCTCTATCTCTATAAGCTCGATCGAAGAGGACTTTGGATCGATGAATTTATTAGTATTTTGGATGCTGATAAATGTGAATTTAATCGCGGTCGATTGCTTTATTATATCGTATTAAACCTCTGGCTGAAGATCGATGATAGCGATTCTTGGCTGCGAGGATTAGCGATTATTTTCGCGATGGGAAGTCTCGTTCTGCTCTACCAACTCGGACGATATTTATTTGGAGAAAAAATCGGCTTCCTTGCTGCTCTGATGCTCGCAGTCTCTCCCTTATTTATCAACCACGCTCAAGAAATTAGGTATTATACGATGAGCGTCTTTTTTGGGATCGCAGGGACTTTATTTCTAGCCCGCGCTCTCGATCGTCCTGAGAAGTCCTCTGATTATTTCGGGTGGTGTTTATGTCGTTTTTTATGCCTGATTACAACTCCCCTCAATGGAGTTTTATTATTTGCAGACTTTGCTATTATTATTGCCAAGTTCGGGAAACAGCGATCTCGACTTATCAAGTTTGGAACTGGGTTTTTACTCATTGGAATCGCCAGTATTCCCGCAGCGATATCAGTTAAAGACTCAGCTAATGCCCACATCTTAATTCTGCCGGTTCCCGGAATTGCCAATGTTTTGCGGGAATTAAGAATTCTAACTGTTTTTCCTTACCCGCCGTCACCACCCTATATTTCGACGTTGCTTCAAGGGTTTCTTTTTATGTTGTTGGGCCTGATGGGGTTCGCAATTTACCGACAGTGGCGATCGGAAAAATTTCGTTGGCTTCTTGCTTTTGCTTTTATACCAGCGGCTTCGATCTTTATTTTTTCCCATGCCTTCTTTTCAATTTGGAGCAGTCGTTATGTCATGCTCGTTCTACCCTACCTGCTCGCGATCTTAGCGATTGGTTGGCGAGAAATTAGCTTGAAATCGCGTCTGCTCGCTTTAGGTATTGCAGCAGCTTATGGAGTTGCAGTAAGTAGCGGCCTTTGGACTTATTACAATATGAAAAAACGTTATATGGGCGCATCGGATCGCTACCGCGACATTGCCCAGTTAATTGATACCAAGGAAGAGGTTGGAGATATTATTGTCTATTCAATCGTTCATAAAACTGATTTTCCTCTGAAGCATTACTATCGCGGTTTTGCTCCCATCTACCTCAAAGATTTAATCTCAGGAGAAGGAAAAAAGATTGAGAAAGTAAATACTGAAAAATGGTTGCAAGAGCTACCGCCCGTTCGCTCGCGGCTATGGCTGGTATATGGCCAGCAGAACCCCTATCTGCGCGCAGCGATCGCGGAGCGATTTAAGGTTAAAATTGAGAAAACTTTAGATGGAACCAGCGTTTTTTTACTCGAAGTGCAGTCGCAGTGAAGGGAATTGCTCCTCACTCCCCCAGTACAATGCAGTTTATCGGGCGAGTGCCTCAGTTCCTAGGTTCGCTTAAATTGATGGTAACTCCAAGCCTGCTATCCTTAAAAAAGACTAAAAATCTGTGTGAATCCAATGCCTCCATAAGAGGATAGAGCATCTACTGGCAAAAAAATTACGCAGAAACTGCGTCCACTTGCTTAAAAGAGTCTCAGACCTGAAACCTCGAATCACAACCCCGACGGATAAAAAATGCTAGCTTTTGCATATTGCTAAAAAGCGGTGTATGACCTCGAAAGATGGAAAAAGCTGGACAAAAATCGAAGCAAGTATGACTTTTTGACAGATTATGCAATATATTGTGATTAACTCACTCACGAATAGTCATCAGTTTCCTTTGAACTATAAGCGACAGTGCCACCCTAACGATAAACCAGAGAGTATGATTCAGGTATTTGGAGAGTTTCTCCTCAATTTGCCGGAAACTAAGGAGTATTTAATTGTCGGTTTTTCGCCTAGTTCAATCCCTTTAAAACAGCGATGGCATACAAATGGCCTTTCTGCGGATTTTTTAGCGGATTACATGACAACCTTTTTTCCGAGTCGAGAAAACGATCGCGACAGTATAACTCGGCGCATTGAGGTTAAGGGCGCAGTGAGTTATATTGCGAACGAACTCTTGGAAAATGCGATGAAGTTCAACGACGACTCTTCAGGAGAACCGATCGGTCTGAGCCTTCATTTACGCAGCGATCGCATCATTTTTCTCGTTTCCAATAGTGTGGCTGTGGATGCGATCGAAGGGTTTCAAAACTACATCTCAAAGCTAACGACTTTGAACCCGCAGGAACTCTATATCGATCAGTTAGAGAGTAATGCTCTCGAAGAGAAGCAATCTTCGCATCTCGGTTATTTAACGATGATGGTCGATTATGAGGCGAAGCTGGGCTGGAAGTTTGAAAAAATTCGCGAAGAGCCAGAAACAATTATGGTAACAACGATGGTTCAATTGGAAGTGTGAGCTATCCTTGCATCGCTCGCCCAAAAGAGAGCAACTCTTTGTTACAAGCAAAAGGCGTGCGGAGTTGAGAGGCTTAAGCTCTCGTCTTCTTGACTAGCCTTATTTAAAGATAACATCGATAATCCCTATTTTTTGGATGACAGGAATTTATGGATACGGAGATTAAAAGTGAAACGTATGGCGTGGAGTACGATGTCGAGGCTTCAACCATCCGTTGTTATGGATCTTTACGACTGGGAGGGATGCAAGAGTACGATCCAATTGTTCGGTTATTTCACGATGTTGTTACCCAAAACCCTCCCGCTCTGATGCTAGATCTCCGAGAGTTGGAGTTTCTCAATAGTTCTGGAATTAACGTTCTCTCAAAGTTTGTTATCCGGGTGCGCCAACAAAAAACGATCGCGCTCAAAATCATGGGTTCTCGGGCAATTCCCTGGCAGGGAAAATCGCTAAAAAACTTGCAACGATTGATGCCGACTTTAGAGTTAGAGTTGGTGTGAAGTCGAGCCTTGATAAGGGGAAAACTGAAGTTTGACCTTCAAGTCGGCGAAAACAGAACAACCCACATCGGTAAGATGAGGAGCAGAGCAATCGTGCCTAAAGAAAGGGAAGTAACAGCAAGTTCGCGATCGAGATCGTAGGTTTCCGCAATGACTAGAGTGGCAAAGGCTGGCGGCATTGCCATTTGTAAAACCAGGACGAAACGTTCCCAGGAGAGCGCGCCAAACTGGGAGAGAAGCATTCCCAGCAGCGACGGAACGAGCAACATTTTAATGGTTAAACTCACTGCCGCCGGTTGCCAATTTTTCCAAAAGCGAATTTGACTCAAACGCATTCCCATTAAGACCAGCGACAGCGCAACCGTCGTCCAGGCTAATAAGTGTAACCCCCGTTCGCCCGCTTCCGGAAGGGCGACGCGGCGAAGCCCCAAACCAACGGCGACGCTCCACAGGGTTGGATTGTTGAGGAGGGGAGCGAACCAAGTGCGAGAATTTTCTTCTGTGGCTCCCAAACGGGCCGCGATCGCAACGCCCAAGCCATACGCCCCAAATAGCGTACCTCCGAGATCGTAGAAGAGCGCCCAAGCAAAGTACCGCTCTCCCCCCAATCCAAGAACGATGGGATAGCCGAGATAGGCGGTATTTCCGACCATAGAACTCAGTAAAAAACTGCCCTGAAAAGCTCGTAAATCGGCTTGGGTAAGCTTTGATTCTGTTTTTGGGTTAAATTTGAGCCATAGCAGCGCTAAACTCGCTCCTAAGCCGATCGCTAACCACGCGATCGCGGGAGCCAACCACACCGCCCCCGAAAGTTTTGCACCTCGCAAAAAAGCAATGACGCTCAGCGGTACGCCCACCCAATACAGAAAGCGCCCCAGCTGAGCGGGAACGGTAGCGGGCAAAATGCGTCCCAATCCCCAGCCCAAGACTACGCCGCTGCCCAATCGCAGGTACAAGATTAAGAGTTGAGAGCCTAAATCGGTCATGGCGATTTCAGATTTTTCGCTCGGGAGCGGGCTAAACTTCGATAAACTTCGTTATAAAAGATTCGATGGTTGAGTGCAGGAGTGACAACATTGAAGATTTGGAATAAGGCGATCGCTTGGAGAGCGAGCAAACCGACTCTGGAACTCAGCAATGACATCCCCGAAGCGTTGAGAGATGTCCCCCCCGCTAAGCCGCGCAATTGGGTACGTCCGGCGTTGTATTTAACCGGAGGGCTGGGACTCGGCGCGATCGCGATCCTCAGTAGCGTTTTGATTATCTCCCAAATCTCCCAAAAAACTGTTACCTCCACCACACCGAATGCTAATTCTAACCCCGATGGGACGAGTTCCGTTCCCGGAGAGGGTGCTTCTCCCGTCGTCAGTCCCTCTGCTCCGGTTGAAAATGTCCTCGGACATTTACCTTATAAAGAAGCATCCCCAGCCGAGTTAGAAGCGATCGCTGCCGATGGTAGAATGCGCTTGCACAAAACTGCCGCTAAAAAGTACCGAGAAATGGCTGCCGCCGCCCGCGCCAGTGGCGTGATTCTCGCTCCTATCTCTGCCTTTCGTACCGTCGAAGAGCAAAATCGTTTATTCTTTGAGGTTAAGGCGCAGCGCAATCAAGTTGCTAGTACGCGCGCCGCCGTCAGCGCGCCACCGGGATACAGCGAACATCATACTGGATACGCGATCGATATCGGCGATGGCAACGCTCCTTCTGCTAACCTACAAATCGCTTTTGAAAAAACGGCTGCTTTTAAGTGGCTCGAAAAAAATGCACCGCGTTATAGTTTCGAGCTATCCTTCCCCCGTAACAATGCTCAAGGCGTGAGTTACGAACCTTGGCATTGGCGCTACGTCGGCGATATTAAAAGTTTAGAAATGTTTTACCGCGCCCATAATTTACCTAAATAGATTTTTCGGGAGCGGGGCAGGAAAGAGGGGATGAGAGAGGAAAAATTATTCCCTATTCATTATTCACTATTTACTAAAATGACTGAATACATTGATAGTCGAGCATGGTGGGTCGAGCGGTGGTTAGAATTGCTTGACTCCTATCGCTTTCGCAAGCGTTTAGAGAGGGCGAGAAAATATGCCAGTGAAGGCAATGTTCAAAGCATCGAATTTCAAGGGGCGAAAGTTTTAGCAAAAGTTAAAGGTAGCGAACCGGAACCCTACCAAGTTTCCCTTTCTCTTGCTCCTTTTTCTGAGGAAGATTGGAACTATATCGTCGAAACGATGTCGGAAAAAGCACTATTTTCGGCTCAACTCTTAGCCGGAGAAATGCCCGACAATATCGAGCAAGTGTTTACCGCGAATGGTTTGAGTTTATTTCCCTTTACGCTCGCCGATATTCATTCGCGCTGTAGCTGTCCCGATAAAGCCAATCCTTGCAAACATATTGGTGCAGTTTATTATCAATTGGGCGATCGCTTTAGCGAAGATCCGTTTGTGCTGTTTCAGTTGCGAGGACGCACTCGCCAACAAATTCTCGATGCGTTGCGTCAGTTACGCGGTAAGGGCAATAAAACGACTAAAAAACGCGGGAATGTCGAGGGGAAAGAGACTCCCTCTCAAGCAGAGATTAAGGGAACAACTCAGAAGGGAAAGGCAAACTCTCCGAGCGCTCAAACGCCGCAAACTTTCGAGAATTTTTGGCAGTACGATGAGCCTTTAGAGTCGTCTCTCGTTGTTATTGCACCGCCAACCGAACGCAAGACAGTTCTCGATTTGTTGGGTAGCATTCCCCTGGCTTCTGAGGACGCGATCGCGGTGCGCCAATATCTCCAACAAGCTTACCAAACCGCGAGCCAAGAAGCGATTAAAACTGCGCTGAATAATTGATAATTGATAATGGACAATGGACAACATTGAGAGCGAGTCTTTAACGATCGCGCTTTAAAGACTCACGAATGAGTTCCATATTCTTTTCAATTAACTGCCGTTGTTCCGGCCAAAAAAAGGGAGGCAGTTCGTCTAAAGGGAACCAGTGTAATTGATAATCGATCGTTGTGTCGGTCGGTTTTCCCTCGATTTGGGCGGTGCGATAAAGGAAGTAATGAATAATTTTCCAAGAACGCTTGCGAAAATCAAGCCGTTCTAAAATGCCGAGTTCTGCCAGTAGCGTTAAATCCGTCAATCCCGCTTCTTCTGCTATTTCCCGCCGTGCCGCCTCTTCAATCGTTTCGCCCGCTTCTAAACGCCCTTTCGGGAGAACGTAGGCAGCGTTTTTCACTTTACTAGCTTCCCGCACAGCAGCAATGTAAATCGTGCCGCTGTCCTCGCGTGCGATAATTCCTCCTGCGGAAATGCTCTCGCGAACGCCTAACGGACGCTGATACCAACTGTCATCTATCTGGATCCGATCGCGCTTCATATTTTTATAATTGACCTCGAGCGAAGTTTTATTGTAACTATGAGTTCTCCAGATTGTATCTTATACGCTCAGCACGGTTGGGCGGATACAGGAAGCGCGATCGCCTCCCTAGCCCAAAGCGTTGCCCCTCCCAATAGTAAAATTATCGTCCCGGATTTAGGTTGGTTCAATACTTGGTTGAGAATTGAACCGCTGATTCAGCGCGTCGAAGCGATCGCCGATCGCAATATGAAACGCTATCCCGATACGCCCGTCCGTATTATCGGTCATTCGATGGGCGGTTTGATTTGGTTGGAAGTGCTACACCGACACCCCGAATGGCGATCGCGCGTTGAATCGTTAATTCTCATCGCCTCGCCGGTGGGCGGTGCGGATTTGGCGCGCGCCTTCGATCCCTTAAATTGGGGCTTAGGAATCGCGCGAGACTTAGGGATAAACCGCCGCGAGATCGCGCAAACCATTGCCGCTGAAATTCCCACCCTGATTATCGCCGGTGACATCGACAACGGTAGCGACGGGACGATTACGGTTGGTAGTACGCGCTTTTACGGGGCGCACTTCGTCTGCATCCACGGACTGCATCACGATCGCCTCAAGAAAGCACCGCGCTTGATTCCCGCTATCCGCCACTTCTGGAAAAATCCTCACTTTCCTTCCCCCTCCCCAACTTGCTTTAGCAATCACCTCATCCAGCGGTTGCAAGCGGTTCCGGGGATGACGGACGCGCACTTACGAGATTTTCGAGCCAATCGGGTTCACTATACCTTCCCCGATGGCACGACTTTGCATCGCTGGCGACATCCCATCGGCACCGAACATATTTTCGTTGCCAATCGTCACGGAGACTGCCTTTGGGGAGGATTTGTCGGTTGGTTCCATCACCAGGAATTGGACGACGCGATCGCGGAACTTCAACAGGAATTCGCGCGATCGGCTTAACGAACTGCTCGAGTCTTAATTGCTTAATTGACGAAGGCAAGCAGCAGCGATAGTTAAAATTAGATGGGTAGGGGCGAATGGCATTCGCCCGCGCGGTGTACCTTACGCCAACGAAAAATGCTATATCTAAGGAACAGAGCGAGCTAGTTGTAGATATTCCCAAATATATTCCCCATAGTATTTCCCCTCTTCGTCTTTATGTCCTTGCTTAAAGCCGCGAGAAAAGTCCACCGATCCGCGATTGTAAGCGATCGCAACATAGACTTGTTCCTCTTCAGTTAAAGCTTTTTTCTCCGTTTTATAAGCTCGTTTCAAAGCGTCTTTGAGTTCGGGGATAACCTTTTTTAAGCATTCATCGAAGCTGTGCCATTTCTTCTGTAAAAAGTAATCCGGGTCGTCTTTAAAAAATTGCAAATCTAACTGAAAAATTCCGAACCCCCGACAGAACTTATTCGAGTCGGCATCGGCTCGATCTTTATAAATTTTGATATGCGCGCCAACAGCGATTAAAGCTTCGCGAGCAATGTCAAACATTTCTTTACCTCCCGTCACTGCGAGTAAATCGTCTTTATTCGTTGGGAATGCAGAACGATTGGGAGCATCGAAGGTATCGCCGACGCAGACTTTTAAGACTTCAGAAAGCGGTAAGGTTGGGTAGAGTTTTCCCCAAATATAGTAAGTTTCTTGGACGGCGATCGCGGTCAGCAAATCCAGGGTAAAGGGCGTTCCCGCGATCGCGCTTTCAATCTTGCCTCTAAACTGTTCCTTAAACCAACCAATGGCTTGTACGAGTTTTGGGGCGGGTTCTAAAAAGTTTTTCGCGACAAAGCCTTCGATAACCTCTCCACCGTGACGGATTGAAATTTTCCACCAATCCTCATCGGGCGTAACGTCAATTTTGGCAACAACATCCCCAAGCGCGATCGCCGCAATCCGATTATCATCCTTAACAAGAGGAGCAGAACGCACGTTCAATCCTTCGGTTTTAACTACATACAAATCTGTCAACATAATTCGTAATTCGTAATTCGTAGTTCGTAATGATTACTCCACGACGGTCGTTGGGGACTTGAATCTTTTGTCGTAAATCGTCATAGTTTGCAATTTTTAAGATTCAAGTCCGAGAAGCAGCACGAGACGGATGGAATGGGGGAATTGTTCTTGCCCTGCGAGTCGGACAGAAGCAATTGGTGTCTACTCTCCTGCTAAACTGAGGGCGATCGGGCGCTAAGGTGGAAAGAGATTAATAGATGTAGCGTTTATTGCCTAAGAATCCTATGCTCGCGAATCCTTCAAAACCCTCCAGCATCGATGCTGCGGATTATTCCCAGATCCGAGCGTTGCCGCAAATTTGGCAAATTGCCAGCCAAACGTTTGGCTCGATAACCGCCCTCCACGACCCCCACAGCAAGCCTGAGGTTAGAATTTCCTACAAGCAACTCTATCATCAGATTCAGCAGTTTGCTTCGGGTTTGCAGTTGTTGGGAATGAGAGAAAACGATAAAGTCGCTCTTTTTGCCGATAACAGTCCCCGTTGGTTAATTGCCGACCAAGGAATTATGACAGCGGGCGGAGTGAATGTCGTGCGTTCTTCTGCGGCAGATCGCTATGAGTTACTCTACATCTTCAGCGATAGCGACAGTACGGGGTTGGTAGTAGAAAACCTCAAAACCCTCGATAAACTCCGTCCCGAACTCGACGAACTCCCGATTCGCTGGGTTGTTTTACTCTCCGACGAACCCCTGAAGTCCGAGTATCCCTGGCCGGTTCTCAATTTCGAGCAACTGATGGTGCGGGGAGAGGCAAGCACCTTGCAACTGCCAAAGCAACGAGAAGACACGCTAGCGACCTTACTTTACACTTCCGGGACGACGGGAAAACCCAAAGGCGTAATGCTGACGCACGGGAATATTTTACATCAAGTCAAAACGGCGGCAACCGTAATTCAACCGCAAGCGGGCGATCGCGTCCTCAGCATTCTTCCCAGTTGGCACGCTTACGAACGCACGGTGGAATACTACATTCTTTCTCGCGGCTGCACGCAAATTTATACTAATATTCGTTACTTCAAACAAGATTTAAAAACCTTTAAACCCAATCTCATGGTTGGCGTTCCTCGCTTGTGGGAATCTGTTTACGAAGGCGTTCAAAAACAGTTTCGCGAACAACCTGCTAATAAACAGCGCTTAGTGAATTTTTTCCTCAGCGTTTCCGAGGGCTACGTTACGGCAAAACGCCTTGCTGAAGGGCTGAGTTTGGAGAATCTTCATCCCTCTTCGACAGAACGCTTGCTCGCGCGCCTGAAAGCATTTCTATTCGCACCTCTCCACGCGCTGGGCGAAAAACTCGTTTACAACAAAGTCCGAGAAGCAACGGGCGGACAACTCAATTACGTCATTAGCGGCGGTGGTTCCCTCGCCAAACACCTCGATACGTTCTACGAGATTATTGGGGTAACGATTTTGGTGGGCTACGGGCTGACGGAAACTGCGCCGATTACGAACGTGCGCCGTCCTTCGCATAATTTGCGCGGTTCCTCGGGGCCGCCGATGCCCTATACTGAGGTTCGCATTATCGATCCCCTCACCCGGCAAACGCTGCCGCCAGAACAAACCGGGTTGGTGCTGTTGCGCGGGCCGCAGGTAATGCAAGGGTACTATAAGCAGCCGGAAGCAACGGCTAAAGCGATCGATCCGGAAGGATGGTTCGATAGCGGCGATTTGGGTTGGGTAACAGCCTCGAACGATTTGGTACTGACGGGACGCGCGAAGGATACGATTGTTTTGAGCAATGGCGAAAATATCGAACCGCAACCGATTGAGGATGCTTGCGTTCGCAGCCCCTACATCGACCAAATTATGTTAACCGGACAAGACCAAAAAGCGCTGGGGGCGCTGATTGTGCCTAATCTGGAAGCGTTGGGGTTGTGGGGGGAACAACAAACGCCGCCGTTAAATATTCCGGTAGCGGGAGAAACGGCGCGAAAGGATTTAGATAGCGATCGCGTTTTGGATCTGTTTCGCCAAGAATTGAAGCGAGAGGTGCAAAATCGCCCCGGATACCGCGCCGACGATCGCATCGCAACTTTTCGCTTGCTCCTCGAGCCGTTCTCGATTGACAATGGCATGATGACGCAAACACTAAAAATTCGCCGTCCGGTTGTCAGCGAACGCTATCGCGCTATTATTGACGAGATGTTTTATAAATAGCGTCCTGCGGCAATTCCAAATTCACGCATTACAAAATTCAAAATGATGGATGAAGCTAAGTCAAGTTTGTTCTTAAAGCGTCCGGTTACGCTTAAAGTGGTCGTTACGCCCCGTTGGAAGGAGGAAGTTCAGCGCCAATTGCAAACGCAGATCAATCAAATTGACGCTCAATTGCAGCAGTTGGACGTACAGGGACAGCGCGCGATCGCGGAAATTCAAAAACAAACGGTTCCGAATGCCGCCCAGCAAATTGAAACTATTAACGGTCAAGTCAATCAGAAAAAGAGCGAAATGTTGGAGCAGAAAAATCAATTCCTCCAACAATTGCAACAAGTTCAGTTATTAGAAATGGAACAAGAAGTCGCCCAAGGACAATTAGAAAGTTATTTCAAGGTTGAGATTGGCGATAATCTTGTTGAAAAGATGACGGTTGAAGTTCTCGTTCGCGACGGAATCGTTGAAGAAGTTCGCGGCGAAATCTAAGGGAACAAGGATTAATTTATCGAGCGGGTAATTAACCCGCTTTTTTTATTATTAGAGAGTCGTTTAACGACACGAATAGCGATATTTACCACTTGGGTGGGCATTGCCGATTTTTCTAAGATTTCACCCGACTATAGCAGTTTTCACATGAATGAGGTACACCCAGCGGGCGAATACCATTCGCCCCTACGGGGCGGCGTTTAATTTCGAGGCGACCTCGAAATCCGCGCCCCTACCGATTTGATTTTTAGAACTGTACCTCACGCAAACGAAAAACGCTATATCATATCCCGAATTACGAATTACGAATTACGAATTACGAACTACGAATTACGAACTACGAATTACGAACTACGAATTAACAATCGCTTCTTTCAAACTGCAACAGAATTCCTCGATCGCTTGCAATCCTTCCTCCGGCGTTCCCGAAGCCAAGCGCTTGACAAAGGCGCTGCCCACAATTGCCGCATCCGCCCCCCAATCCTTCATTTGCCGCGCTTGTTCGGGGTCGGAAATCCCGAAGCCTACGCCAATGGGCTTATCAGTCACGGCGCGCAAATCTGTTAATAAATCTTTAACATTCGTGGCAACTTGCGATCGCATCCCGGTTACGCCCGTCACACTCACCAGATAGATAAAGCCTTGGGAGGAACGCGCGATCGCATCCAAGCGCTCTTTTGGGGTCGTCGGGGCGACCAAAAGTGTCAGATCGATCCCCACCTCAGCCGCCGGTTTCAACAAGTTTTCTGCCTCTTCTAAGGGCAAATCCGGAACCACTAAACCGCGCGCCCCAGCTTCATAAATCTGGGTTAAAAACGCTTTTGCGCCGCGATAGTGGATGGGATTGTAGTAAGTAAACAGGATAATCGGCGCAGAGATGTCGCCCGAAACTGCTTTCACTACGGCTAATACGTCCTCTAATCGCACGCCGCGCCCCAGCGCCCGCGTCGCTGCCGCTTGGATTGTCGGCCCATCGGCTAAGGGATCGGAATAAGGAACGCCAAGTTCGATAAAATCTGCCCCCGAACGGTCTAAAATTCGTAACGCTTTCTCCGTTGTTTCCAAATCCGGATCGCCCGCCGTAATGAAAGGAATTAAAGCACAACGAGATTGAGATTTTAGAGTTTGAAAGCGATCGGCAACGGCAGTCATAATCAATTCAAAATTAAAAATTAGAACTTCAAAATTATTCTTTTTCGATTTCAGCTTTTAAAGCTTCTATCTCTTCGGGGGTCATCTCATCGAGACGTTTTTGAAATGCTGCATCTTCATAATCCTTGCGCTGCTGGTGATAGGTCATTGTCTTCGTTCCCGCGCGGAACAAATAAGTCGCAACCCAGCCCAACAATCCGCCCACCAGCAGCACTTGACTCCAAATTCCGGCTTGGGTGCTATCGAGTCCGGCAGCTTTAAACACCCCATAGCCGATCGCGCCCGCTAAAAAAATCCCAATCCCAATCCCAAAAACATCGATTCGTCGCATGATTGACCTTCGAGATCTGAAAACGCACCGATCGCGGACTCGAAATCGCCCGCTTTAAAATTATGTCTGAGGCAAAGTTCGCTGCACGCCAGCCCTAATTTTTAAGGCTTAATTTTTAATTTCTAATTCGACAAGACGCTTCGGTCGGAAATTCAAGAACGGACTCAACAGGATCAGCCCCGGAAAGAAGAAGAAGACTAAGAAGTACATAAAACCGCGCTCTAAGGAGCTTGCCACATACCAACGCTCTTTGAGATAAAAATAGAGCAATCCCGGTGCAACTAAGAGGTACAAGCCGCCCAAGGCGAGATAGACCGAGAGAATCAGGAGAAGGTTTGTATCCAGATTGGCAATGAGGCTATTCATAACTTAAAGTTCTTCTAGGTCAGCGTAGGATAGCTTGAAAGGCTACAAGCCTAGGCTATCATACCAAAATTCAGCCTTTAGATCGCCCCCAAACCGGATTGGGTGTAAAATTGCGGTGACAGCGAAACAGCTTAGGTGCGATCTAGATCGGCTTTAAGGGAGATCTAGATATTAATATGGCGCGATCGCATTCATGGGTTTGCCGGACTTAGATCGACGCAAAATCTAGAAAGGCATGGGACGATTGAAATGCTATAGTCCTAACTAGAGCCGCGAGTCGAAAATCAAGAGCTAGCAACACTTTTTATCGATCCTGACTCAGACTTCTATAGCAATGTCAAGGCAACTTCACGCTCAAAAACCCGAAAAGGCAATGAGCTTTGAGGAACTGACGCGCATTGCTTAAGGATACTCCCCCAGCACGGTGCATTCTACTAATTATCCAACCGGCTGATATTACCTTGGTCTTGTTAGTTTCTCAAAGGTTGTCTTGCAATAACATGATAATTTTAAATTTTAAATTTTAAATTTTTAAAGCTTTTCTCCTCTCAAACGACACTCGAAAAATACCCCCAGCATAGCGTTGGGGGTTTTTCTTGTTTGACTTTTGAGGCAGAGTTATAATTTTTAGGGGAACGCCCGTGTTATCGCTACTCCACGGAAACAGCATCGACTTCAACGGTTTTTGCGGGTTGTCCGTCGGGAGTTGTCGTGGTTGCCAAATCGCCTTTACGACGCTTAGCAAAATCGAGAACCATTTGCGAGACTTCAGCCAGAAACAGCCCTAAGATGGCAACATCGTCGAGTTGACCGAGAATGGGGATAAACTCGTTGGCAAGATTGAACGGGCTGATTAAATAGGCGATCGTTCCCAGAATGATAACCCAACGATATTTAGGGTTGCGGAGCGTGTTGCGATACCACTCGTACAGCGATTTGACGGAAATATTGTTCATTGTGTTTAAATGTTTTGGATTTGTCCCTCTGACTTGATTTTATTTTCACAACATCGCGGGGGTTGTGCGAGTGGGGATAACCGTTCTAAAAGATGGGGGAGTACGGTAAGAGTGGGAAGTAGGCTTGAACTCATCGCGAGGTCGCTTACAAACCCAACACCGCGATCGCGCGATCCAACATTTCCACGGCGCGGGCGGGTTGTTTGCCTTTAACAAAATCGTCGGCGATACGGGTTAAAGCTAGGGCTTGACTCTCCCGATTGCTCATGGTTTGTACGATCGCTAGGGCGCGCTCGAGGTTGCCTGCGGTAGCGACAACACTGGCGATCGCTTGTAGCGCTAGGTTTTTTTCATCTTCGTTGGTAATGGAACCCGTGACATCCAAAGCGCGATCGATTTCTCCGGTTTCAAGGAGAATAAAGACGATTCGCTGCATGACTAATCCACTTTCAGGACGATTGAGAAAGGGACGAATGACTTCTAAAGCGCGATCGATTTTCTTGGATTCTGCTAAATTGACGGCGATCGCTTGAAACGCGCCTACTTTCCACTCCTCATCCGGAATCGTGCGAGCAATCTCCAAGGCGCGATCGATTTTTTCGGAGTCGGCTAAAGCAATAACAATGCCTTGTAATCCGATGGATTTTAACTCTTCATCGGTAAAAGAGCGGTTAAGCTCCAAAGCGCGATCGATCTCTCCGGCTTGTGCTAAGGAAAAGGAAATGTTACTCAGTAATCGTTCTCGGTTATCATTATCGGGAACCAAACGCGCCAGGTTTAAGGCGCGATCGAAGTTTCCCCTTTCGGCTAAAGCGATCGCCAGCAAATTCAGGGTATCAACTTTCTGGAATTCATCGGGAATGGTACGAGCGATATCTAAAGCGCGATCGATTTCTCCGGCTTCAGCTAAGTTGCTGGTAATTCCAGATAAAGCTTGACTTTTGAATAGCTTGTTGGGAATGGAGCGAGCGATGTCTAAAGCGCGATCGACTTCGCCACTTCGAGCTAAGGTTATCGCAATTAATTGCAAGCTCAAATTTTTAAATTCTTCGTTAGGAATGGTGCGAGCAATAGCTAAGGCTTGTTCGATCTTTTCTTCTCCTACTAATAAGGAAGTAATTTGATATAAGGACTCGGCTTGCCGATCGCGATTGGCAATGTTGCGAGCAAGGTTTAAGGCGCGATCGATTTCTCCGCTATCGGCTAAAGCTGTTGCAATCCTAGCGATCGCTCCATCTCGAAACGTTTCATCGTTAATCTCTCCAGCTAAAGCCAGGGCGCGATCGACTTCGCCCCGATTGGCTGAAACCGTAGCTAGATGTTGTAGTGCCAATGCTTTGGCTTCCTCATTGGCAATCCCTCGCGAGATGTCTAAAGCTTGTTCTAATTCTTCCTCTCGAGACCACAAGACGATGATATTGAGCAATGTATAGACTTTTGCATCTTCTATAGGAATGGTACGAGCGACGTTTAAGGCTGGCTCGATTTCTCGCTTGGTCGCTAAAATCAGTGCAATTTCACTGAGGATGGTGGTTTGCTCGCGATCTCCGGTAATTGCTCGAGCGATTTGTAGGGCGCGATCGCTCTGTCCGACTCTGGTTAAGGTTGCCGCGATCGCTTGGATAACATGAAAATTGGGGGCGTTTTCTGATGCAGAAAGGGGCGATGTTTCGCCTTGCGCGAGGAGAGACGTTGGCGCAAGCACTGAATTCGAGTTAGAGGAAGTCGAGACTGCCCGAGTTGCGACGGCAGACGCACAAAGATTGAGGACTGCGAGCAAAATTGCGATCGCGGATTGAGGTTTCATGTTGATTGGGGGAGCATTCGAGAGTTAAAAAGGGTAGATCGGCGATAGGTTCCCCGTCCCCATTATGCTGTCATCAGCAATGGAAACGCGATTCGTTTCGCTTAATCCCAGGATTGCCTAACTTATAGCTTCGTAGAGCTTCGTTACTAAACGTGCAACATCTATGCACGAATTAAATTTTCTGTCAACCCTTATAAGCAAACTGAGGGGGAAAACCGAGCCGATCGACGATCTTTGTAAAATTTTCGACAAGATCGCCGAAAAGTGCGGTAATTTGTAAAGCAATTCGAGGTCAATGTTTTTCCGACCGAGGAGCAGTTCTTGAAGGGAAAGGGTCTGAGGCTATGGCGTTAATTGTCCAAAAATACGGCGGTACGTCCGTGGGATCGGTCGAGCGCATTCAATCCGTCGCTCGCCGCGTTTGTCAAACCGTAGCATCAGGCAACCATGTTGTTGTTGTCGTCTCGGCAATGGGGAAAACCACCGATGGGTTAGTGGGCTTGGCGCGAGAAATTTCGAGCAATCCCAGTCGGCGCGAAATGGATATGCTGCTTTCGACGGGAGAACAAGTGTCGATCGCGCTGTTGAGTATGGCACTCCAAGAACTCGGTCAGTCCGCCATTTCCTTAACCGGCGCGCAAGTGGGCATTGTCACCGAAAGCGAACACAGTCGCGCTCGCATCCTAGAAATTCGCACCGAGCGCCTCGAACGCCATCTCAATGAAGGTACTGTCGTTGTCGTTGCGGGTTTCCAAGGGATTAGCAGCGGCGAAGAGTTAGAATTCACCACCCTCGGACGCGGCGGTTCCGATACGTCCGCCGTAGCCCTAGCAGCCGCTTTGGGCGCGAGTCAGTGCGAAATTTATACCGACGTTCCCGGCATTCTGACCACCGATCCCCGCCTCGTCCCGCAAGCGCAGTTAATGGACGAAATTACCTGCGATGAGATGTTGGAGTTGGCGAGTTTGGGCGCAAAAGTCTTGCACCCGAGAGCGGTAGAAATCGCGCGGAACTATGGCGTGCCGTTGGTGGTGCGTTCGAGTTGGACGGACGAACCGGGAACGCGGGTGATATCAGAAGTTTCGCCGACGCGATCGCTCCACAACCTCGAGATTACCAAAGCCGTAGACGCGATCGAATTCGATACCGATCAAGCGAAAGTCGCGCTCCTGCGGGTTCCCGATCGCCCGGGGATTGCCGCGCGCCTGTTTGGCGAAATCGCGCGGCGCAACGTCGATGTTGACTTAATTATTCAATCTATCCACGATGGCAACCTCAACGATATTGCTTTCACCGTGGTAAGCGGTATGCTGCCGAAAGCCGAAGCAGTTGCAGAAGCGATCGCGCCCGTACTGCGAAGTTCGCCCCAACAAACCCAAGAAGCTGAAGTTACCGTCGATCGCCGCACCGCCAAAATCTCGATCGCCGGGGCGGGAATCGTCGGCCGTCCGGGGATTGCCGCGCAAATGTTCGCCGCCCTTTTCGATGCGGGCGTGAATATCGAGATGATCTCCACCTCCGAAGTTAAGGTGAGTTGCGTTATCGATCGCGAAGACTGCGATCGCGCCATTTCTGCCCTCTGCCTCGCTTTCGACTTGCACTGTTCCCCCGTGCATATGCCCAATACCGCTTCCGTTCCTCCCAACACTAACGCACCCCTCGTGCGCGGTGTTGCCCTCGATCTCAATCAAGCGCGCCTCGCCTTGCGCCGCATTCCTGACGTTCCTGGAATGGCTGCTAAAATCTTTGGGGTTCTCGCCCAAAAAAATATCAGCGTCGATATGATTATTCAATCCCAACGCTGCCGAATCATTGACGACACCCCCACCCGCGATCTCGCCTGCACTGTCGCCCGCGCCGACGCAGAAACCGCCTGCAACGCCCTGCGAGACTTAGCCGAACTCTGGGATTGGGGAGAAGTCGTCGTCGATCCTCATGTTGCTAAAGTAAGCATCGTCGGTGCGGGAATGGTAGGACATCCCGGTGTTGCCGCTCGGATGTTTGAAGCCCTCGCGCAGCAAGGGATCAACCTTCAGATGATTGCCACCTCCGAGATTAAAGTCAGTTGCGTTGTTGCTGAGGAAGAAGGCGTAAAAGCCTTACAAGTGATTCACCAAGCGTTTAATCTGGCGGGTAAAGAAACGGTGGAAGTTCCGGTGTAGTTCGTAGTTCGTAATTCGTAATTCGTAATTCGTAGTTCGTAATTCGTAATTCGTAATTCGTAATTCGTAATTCGTGATTCGTGATTCGTAATTCGTAATTCGTAATTCGTAATTCGTAATTCGTAATTCGTGATTCGTAGTTCGTAATTCGTAATTCGTAATTCGTGATTCGTAATTCACAATTCATCACTCATAATTCCCAATTCCCTCATTCATCACTCATAATTCATAATTCATCATTCCCAATTCCCCATTCATAACTCAGAATTCATAACTCAGAATTCAAAGATAACAATGGGGGCAAGAAACTCTTTCTCGATATTGCGGTGAGGCTTTATCTTCTGCTGAAATCGGATGTCCGCAAGCGCGGCAAGAATCGTAACTTCCCGGCGCTAAGCCTTGCTTGACGGCGACGCGATCGTCGAAGACAAAACATTCGCCCTGCCACAAACTTTCGGATTCGGGAATTTCTTCTAAATATTTCAGAATGCCGCCTTTGAGGTGATAGACTTCCTCGAATCCTTGATGGAGTAAGTAGGCGGTTGCTTTTTCGCAGCGAATGCCGCCGGTACAAAACATGGCAACTTTTTTATGTCGATCGCGATCGAGATGCTGCTGCGCGTAGTCGGGAAACTGGCGAAACGAGTCGATATGCGGGTTCTGGGCATTCTCAAAAGTACCGATCGCGACTTCATATTCGTTGCGCGTATCCACCACCACCACATCGGGATCGGCAAGTAAGGCGTTCCACTCTTGGGGAGTCACGTAAGTTCCCACGCGATCGCTCGGATCCGCCTCCATTACCCCCAAGGTCACGATTTCTCGCTTTAAACGCACTTTCAGCCGCGCAAAGGGCAATGCTTTCGCGATCGACGCTTTATGCTCTAAATCCGCCAAACGCGCGTCAGAACGCAAAAACGCCAGCACCGCATCGACGGACTCCCGACTCCCTGCGATCGTGCCGTTAATTCCTTCCGCTGCTAGCAGGATCGTTCCTTTAATCCCCTGTTGCTGGCAATAGGAGAGCAAAATCGGCTGTTTTTCAGCAAAATCGTCGAGCCGAACGAACTTATAAAAGGTTGCCACCGCGATCGCCATACCTCGAATTCCCCTCCCCGCAACGTTTCAAAAGATATTCAAAAATTTTTTGCTTAACCCCTGTACAAGAGCAGCATATGCTGTATAATAGCAAAGGCGAGTCCAAAACAGAGTTCTTCAGGAACGATGTTGTAACGCTCGGGGGTATAGCTCAGTTGGTAGCAGCGCCTGCTTTGCAAGCAGGAAGTCAGGAGTTCGAGTCTCCTTACCTCCATCCTAAACCGAAACGATAGAAGGCTCAGACGCTTTCAAATTCATTCGTAATTAATACCCTCTGAGCAAATTCAGGGACTTGGAATACTATGCTACGCATTTGTTTGTTTTCCATAACTGAAGTTAGACGTTCTCAACCCGAATGAATTAATTGTTAATTTTGTCCGTAATTAGGAATTACGAATTACGAACTATGAATTATTGAGTCATGCAATATATTTACCTCCACGGTTTCGCCTCCTCGCCCCAATCGGCTAAAGCACAATATTTGCGCGATCGCTTCGCAGAAGTCAACCTTCCCCTCCACCTCCTCGACTTCAACCAAAACGACTTCTCCCACCTCACCCTTAGCCGCCAACTCCAACAAACCGCCGCCGAATTTCCCGCCGACCCCAACTCCGTCACCCTCATCGGTTCCAGTTTTGGCGGTTTAACCGCTGCTTGGCTGGCAGAACGCTATCCCCAAATCGCGCGCATCGTTTGTCTCGCGCCTGCCTTCGGTTTCCTCTCCCACTGGCTGCCTAAACTCGGCGAAACAACCCTACACGAATGGCAAAAATCCGGCTACCTTCCCGTGTACCATTACACTGAAAAACGCAAAATCGACCTGCATTACGGCTTCATTCTCGATGCGAAAAACTACGATGAAAGCCAACTGCAACGCCCCGTACCTACACTAATTATCCACGGTGTCCGCGACGAAACGATTCCCATTCAAGCATCGCGAGACTATGCCGCCCAGCGTCCTTGGGTTGAATTGATGGAACTCGACAGCGATCATAGTTTGGGAGAAGTTTTACCGCAAATTTGGCAAGAAATCCAGCAGTTTTGCGATTGAGGAATGAGTCAGCTAAAATCTGAAGGTATTTCTTGAATTCCTTTTACGTTAAAGATGTTAGAAGAGAGATTTACTAAAGATTGGCTTGAAAGTTGAGTTGGCGATCCCACTCAGCTATTAAATCGTTAGGAATTTTCTCAAGATCGGGTGAATCTTCCAAATATAAGTCAATTCCATTGCGCAAAATCCTATTAATCTTTAATAAAGATTGTTTCTCGTTCTTAGCTTGATTTGGATTAACAAAATCGCCCATTGCTTCAGTTCCTTGCGTTAAACGACGAATAATAGTTGCGATCGCGAGTGGAGAATTATCGATCGCAATCCACGGTCGATCGAGTTCTTCAGCAACGGCAGCCGTTGTTCCGCTACCTGCAAAAGCATCTAAAACTAAATCGCCGCGATTAGAAGAAGCTAGCACAATTCGCTTTAACATTTCGGTATTTTTCTCCGTCGGATAACCCGATATTTTAATATTTTGATTGCGAGCATCTTTCACATCCAGCCAAATATCTTGAATGGCAACACCTTTACTCCGATCGAGATATACTTTTCTTCTCGGATTTCCATTTCTAGACCAAAAAATCTCTCCTCTAGCATCCATTTCTTCTAAAGTTTTCGGTGCGTATTGCCAATGCTTTCCAGGCGGTGGTAGCATCCCTCGCCAAGGTTTTCCAGTCTCGCCATTCCTGACTCCTGGTGCATGAATGGGAACTTTTTTATAGCGTCTGCCCGTTCCTTCTTCTATATACTGATATTCTTTCAGAGAAGTTTCTTCCGTCCAAGATTCAAAGGGAGAATTCCAAATGTAATTAGCAGTTTTGGAATAAAATAAAATATAGTCTGAAACATTTCCATATTGCTTGCGAGTATAATTCTTGGGATTGCACTTTTTGCGAGTAATCCAATTGCGAAAATTTCGAGAACCGAAAATTTCGTCCATGATGATTTTGACGGGAAATGCCATATTCTCATCGAGATGCACGTAAATGGAACCATCGGTTGCGAGTAATTCTCGCAATAACAATAACCGTTGACGTAAAAACTCTAAATAATCTGTACCGCAAATCAAATCAAGGTAAGCTGCATTCTGCGTTCTCGATTCAAACTTACTCCCAGTAGCATAAGGAGGATCGATATAAATTAGCCGAACATTTTCGACTAAAGCAGAGTCTTCAAAAAAAGATTTAAGCACTCTTAGGTTATCGCCATAAATGAGTCTATTTTTAATAGGTTTTTCTACAGTGACAACACGATTAAATTTTGCTGGAGTAAGCGCCAAGATTTCTCGCTCTGGAATTTTGCCTTCATACTCTAATCGGTAATTACTATAAGTTTTATTGCTACCATTCCCCTGAAATTGCGATTTAATCGGGATTCCAGTTGCCATCGAGCTTACTCCAACTTTTTAACATAGAGATAAGATGTACCCAATAATTTACTCAGTTTTTCAGAGCAATAATGGCTCAATTTTCGCTTGTACTTCTTCAAGGATCGCGTTATGAGCCTTCTCAACAAAATGAACCCTTCTTGCCTTCCAATCTAGGCATTTAATTTGGTCTGCAAGAATAACCCCCTGTGTTTTTAATCCTGGTGTTAAAGGAACTTCAAAAGGGTAGCCTTTCTGTTGAGTAGTAATGAGTACAAATAACGCTAGATAAGTCTTTTTATTGTAAGCTAAAGGAGAAATAACAAAAGCCGGTCGATGACCTCTCTGTTCGTGTCCTTTAGTCGGGTCGAAATCGAGATAGACAATATCGCCCCGGTTGGGAATATACAACTTTGCAGCCATTAACAAATTTCTTGCCCAACTGCCGTTCCATGAGCAATTTCACGATGAAGGTTATCGGGCGTTATTTGCTCGAGCAATTCCTCTAGCGAATAACGCTTTTTCTGTCGGGGTTGGACGATCAAATTGCCATCTTCAATAAGCAGAACGATCTGAGTACCTTCTGTTAAAGCAATCTCTTTGGCTAGATGTTGGGGAATGCGAACGGCAAGGCTATTCCCCCACTTAGAAATTGTGGAAATCATCGTCTTAATCTCGCTCTGGGTGTAAGATAATACGGTCTCTGTCCGCTCCAGCGATGGGTTGGATATACATAGTATCTACAGTCTAGCAGTAACTTCAATTCCTTGCCAAGCGATCGCTACAATTAAGATTTGAGCTTTGAGACGAAACATTGAAATGTCCGATCGCATTTTACAAGCAGAAACGATCGCGGCGATCGCGTCGGCTATTGCCCCGGAAAGCGGTAGCATTGGTATCGTTCGCCTTTCCGGACAAACTGCCCTCGAAATTGCCCGTCGTCTCTTTTTTGCCCCGGGAAAGCAACAGTGGGAAACGCACCGCATTCTTTACGGTAGCGTGCGAGAACCCCAGACGGGCGAAGTTATCGATGAGGCGCTGTTGCTACTAATGCTGTCGCCGCGTTCGTTTACCCGCGAAGATGTGGTGGAATTTCACTGTCACGGCGGGATTATTCCGGTGCAGCGCGTTTTGCAACTCTGTTTGGAGGCGGGGGCGAGGTTGGCGCAACCGGGCGAATTTACGCTGCGGGCGTTCCTCAACGGGCGCATTGATTTGACGCAAGCCGAAAGCGTGGCGGATATCGTTAGCGCGCGTTCTCCCCAAGCGTCTCGTATGGCGCTGGCGGGGTTGCAGGGGAAATTGGCGCAACCGATTCGCGAGGTGCGGGGGATTTGTTTGGATATTTTGGCGGAAGTTGAGGCGCGGATTGATTTTGAGGAAGATTTACCGCCGTTACGGGAGGCTGCGATCGCGCAAAATATAGCAGATATTCTGGATAAAGTCACCGATATTTTAGCAACCGCAGATCGCGGCGAACTCCTACGCAGCGGTTTAAAAGTCGCGATCGTCGGTCGCCCGAATGTGGGAAAATCGAGTTTATTGAATGCTTGGAGTCGGAGCGATCGCGCCATTGTTACCGATTTGCCAGGAACGACTCGCGATGTCGTCGAATCGAACCTCGTCGTCGGCGGCATTCCCGTGCAAGTTCTGGATACGGCGGGGATTCGGGAAACGGCGGATACCGTAGAAAAAATTGGAGTCGAGCGATCGCGCCGCGCCGCTGAATCTGCCGATCTCGTCCTCTTTACCCTCGATGCGACAGCGGGTTGGACTGCTGAAGATGAGGAAATTTACCAACAAGTGCGCGATCGCCCCCTCATCCTCATTCTCAACAAAATAGATCTCGCCCCAGATTCTACTACTCCCTTTATTCCAAAAAACGTGCAAATTGTCAAGACTTCGGCGGCTAATAATATCGGCATTGAAGCCCTAGAGCGGGCAATTCTCAACAGCGTGCGAGGCGGGACGATAACCGCAGCGAATGCAGACTTCGCCATCAATCAGCGGCAAGCAGCAGCCTTAACTCGCGCCAGAATGTCTTTAGAGCAAGTTCGACAGACCATTTGCGATCGCCTGCCTTTAGATTTTTGGACGATCGACTTGCGCGGTGCAATTGCTGCCTTAAGCGAGATTACCGGCGAAGAAATCACCGAATCGGTTCTCGATCGCATTTTTAGTCGCTTTTGTATTGGGAAATAATCTTCAGATTAACTCTTACCCTATTAAAAGGTGGTACGTTGACAAGCTTAATCTGAAGGGAAAAGAGAGCGATAAAATCAAGATCTACAAAATGTTTCAGGAATTGAGTTATCCCCGGTTTTAAGCTTGCTAATGTACTACTTTGTTAGGCAAAGCGTTAGATTGTCCCGCAATCCATCCTGTTGTCCAGGCACTCTGAAAATTAAACCCTCCCGTTACACCATCGATATCGAGAATCTCGCCCGCAAAATACAATGCCGGACACTTGCGACTTTCCATTGTTTTAAAATTGACTTCTTTTAAATCAATGCCGCCGCAGGTTACAAATTCTTCTTTAAAAGTACCTTTGCCGGTAATGGCGTAGCGCCCGCGCGTCAGTTCTTCAACTAATGCAGTTAAGGCTTTTTTCGAGAGTTCCGCCCACGTTGTTTCGGAATTGATGCCGAGGGAGAAAACAAAGCGCTGCCAAAGGCGTTTGGGAAGGGAAACAGGACAGTGGGCGGCGAGGGAACGTTTGGGAAATTGGGCTTTGTAATCGAGCAGGAGTTGGCGCAGGGTTTCGGGTGTATGGGGCGGAAGCCAGTTAATTTGGAGAGACATTTGATAGTTGCGATCGCGTAAAATTCTTGCCCCCCAAGCGGAGAGTTTTAGCACCGCAGGGCCGCTCAATCCCCAATGCGTTATTAATAATGGCCCGATTTGTTCGATTTTCTCTTTTCCGGTTTCGAGTAAGCGTAAGTGGACGGTTTCAACACTCGCACCAGCTAAATCTTTTAAGCGTGCATCGTTAATATTAAAGGTAAATAAAGAAGGGACGGGTGGGATGATTGTATGTCCTAATTCTTTTGCCCATTGGTAAGCATGGGGATTGCTGCCGGTGGCTAACAGGACGCGATTGCACTCAAGCGTTTCTCCATCTTTCAACTGGATTGTAAATCCTGCTTCTTCATTTTGAATTTTTTCTACCTTCGCCCCCGTTCGCAAAATAACGCCGGCATCGGCTGCTGCTTTTAACAAACAATTGACGATAGTTTCAGAATTATCGGTAACGGGAAACATTCGCCCGTCGGCTTCGGTTTTTAGCTTTACGCCGCGACGAGCAAACCACGCGATCGTATCTTGCGGTTGAAAGCGAGAAAAAGCGCCGCGTAATGCCTTACCGCCGCGAGGATATTGCTGTACTAAAAGGGCAGGATCGAAGCAGTGATGGGTAACGTTGCAGCGTCCGCCGCCGGAGATGCGAACTTTGGCGAGTGGAGTGCGTCCGGCTTCCAGTAATAAAACTCGCGCTTGGGGATGAGAAGTGGCGCAAGTAATGGCTCCGAAAAATCCCGCTGCCCCTCCTCCAATAACAACAATTTGTAAAGGTTTATTCACGATTTACTCTTCTCGATTCACTGCATTTTCAACCAACTAAACACTTGTTCTGGAGTGAGTTTAAGTTCGATGCCTTCGAGGACGGGCAAAGTCTCTTTATTTTCGCAAACAATGGGTTGGCGATCGCGCCCGAAAACCAAAACGCTAGCATCGTCAGGATCGAGAAACCAACCGAGTTCGCTACCGTTTTCAATGCAGTAAAGAATCTTGCCGATGACTTTATTAATTTTTTGGTCGGGAGAGAGGATTTCGATTATCCAGTCGGGCGGAAGTTCAAAGCGATCGGGGACTTCGCCATCGGGCAGAAAGGGAATATTTTGCCAGCGGAAGACGGCTAAATCGGGAACGAGAGACCGATCGCCGAAAGTGCATCGCAGTTCGGGAAAAGCGTAGGCGATTTTGTCAGGCTTAGCCACTTGATTAATGGCATGGCAGGTTTCGTATTGCAAACAACTGTGTCTTCCTTTCGGCATGGGTTTTTGAATGATTTCTCCGGCAATGAACTCACTAGCGGGTTTGGTTTCGGGGAGTTGCAGAAATTCTGCAAGGGTCAAGGGTTTGGCAGCGATGGCAATCATGGCTGAAAACGATTCAATTAATAAGTTTTTAGAGAGGTGTAGCTTTATTTTTTAGTATAACTTTGCTCTGTGAATATTATACCAAATTCAGTCTATCTTTTTGAAGTTGTCGTAAATTTTAGCATCATTCTATCTATCAACAGATAATTGTACTGAGCGCACAGCATTGACAGTCATCCATCTGTCTAGTTCCGTGGCTTGGTATCTTGTTGGACGTAATCGGTACTGATACGATATTCTCACTTGTTCTTCTTCTGTTTATCGACCTATAGAACAGTGGACTATATCGATGTACATCTGTCAGGACACAATGAAGGATAAAAAGCTAGAAATCAGAATCACCAGTTACAAGATGCGTCAATTAGAACAAGAAGCGCGTCGGCGTGGTATAACCAAATCAGAATTGATTAGAAGTTTGATTGCGCGGTTTCCCATTCCTGTGTCGTCGGGTAAGAGTACCTACATCCCGACCGCAATTCATCTCAACGCTGACCTGAGTAAAGGTTCAGCGTGAGGCTTCTTGGGGAGGAAGCTAACGCGCGATCGCGATCGAGCATAACATCAAGGCGATTGCCTTTAAGATGGATTGTTAAACCCGATCGCGTGGAGTAGAAAGGAAACAGACGAAATATGTGCCGTAACTTCAACATCTTCCTGAGTCCGGTTAAAATCGAACACTTTTTCTTTGTCAAAGATCCCGCGACGGGACAATACAAATTTCGCCCGCGCAGCGTCATTGCTGCGAATTTGCGCGATCGCATCACCTACGCCACCGCCGTTGCTGAAGATTGCTCCAAAAAAAGCACCAAAGCGGGCTACGATGCCGCAGGAATGGCGATCGGCACGATTTCCTTCAAAAACATCCTCGAAGGGTTAGAAGGGGCTAACAACGCGCAAAACAGCGAATTCACGCCCGCCGAAGTCGCCGAACTCACCGCTAAAATTCATCGCGAAGCGCTAACCGCCGTTAAAGTCTCTCGGGATGGCGGCGACTTGCTCAAAACCTGGGATACACTTCTCGATCGCGTCCACTTAGAAGATACCGAACTGCTTGTCAACTGGGAAACCCACGTTCGCCAAGCCTCTCAGGGCGATATGTACTCGGAAACCAACGCCCACCCCCACCGCGAACAACTGACGCGCGATACCGTTCGCATCTATCACCTCGCACCGGAAGGAATGCTCGGATCCAGCGATCGCCCGCGCCACCATGCCAGCGAAAGCCTATTCTACGATACCCACAACGGCGACATCAACGACGCAGCCCGCTACAAACGCTTCCTCATCTACGAAGGGTTTAACTTTACCTCCAACTCCGACTCCTGCGTCGAACCCGCCCTCAAACGCTTTTTGTGGCAACACCTGCAAGCCGATTCCCTGGCTGGAGCTTTATATCGCCTCGCCTACACCGATCCAGATTACCTCGATCGCAATACTGCCGCGATCGATAGCAGCGGACATATCGGCGGTTACAATCTCGGAACCGAATGGGCGCATCAAACCCTCGATGTCGTTTTGCAAGGCGACAAGATCGCCTTTCTTAAAGACGGGCAACCCATTCAAACCTTTACCCAACAAGGATTCCTGCGCGACGACGAACTTTCCAGCGCCGACGAAAAAATCTCCGAACTCCTCGCCCTCGCCGATACCCTCGCCCGAGCCAACGTCACCGAACTTACCCTAATTACCGCCCTCGTCGCTCGCATCCTCGAATACTCCAACCCCAAAAATAAATTCACCTTCCAATCTTTCACGCCCCTCGGACAACCGCAACCCGGATTCCTCGGCGGCGGAACTTATGCGATGGTACGCGGCGGAACCGAACGCGGCGGCGAAGAAGGCGGCGAAATTATCTTCTATCTCCCCAAACCTTACGATATTCGCAACTATAACCGCACCGCTTTTCTCTCCGCTTCCGAAGAAAATGCCCTCAAAGAACAAGTTGCCCTCCTCGATGCCAATGCGATCGCTGATGGTAAATTTGAGGTAGCTCGTCGCAGCGCCCAAGAAATGAGCTTTCTTTCTGAGCTTAAAGCCACCGCTTACATTACCGAAGGCGTTGCCCCCATTTACGACGTACTTCCTGGCGAATTAGTGGAAGTTAACGCCGATGGAAAAGTTCGTTTATTTAATATCTATCGCGGTGAAGAAATTCCCCTCGTTTCCATCGAACGCCGAAGCGAAACCGTAGAAAATGACGATCGCGCCCGCTACGAACGCCTCGCCCCCCTCAAAGTGTTTAAGATCGAATATCGCGATCTAGAAAATAATCCCGTTCCTTGCCCTTATAACAAGTACGGCGAAGAAATTATCGCCATTCAACCCCTAGCGCTACGCAAAAATACCGAAAAGTTATTTGAAGTCACCGCTGAGGGAAAAACGAAACTGCGGGAAGGGGCAACGGGGATCGGGCTGTTGATGGGAACCGACGACGAACAACTGCGACGCGATCGCATTAAAAAACTCCAACAAATTGTCACCGGAGCCGCCGGAACTTCCTTTTTAATTAATACCATCGCCGGTAACTTAGCGCGCAAACTCTGCCTCAATACCCTCCCTATTGTCAACCTCGATGGCTTCACCGGCTCCGATACCATTCCCCCTTCCATCGGAGCTAATACGTTATTCATTGCTAACTCAAATTCCGGCGGAACTTCCGATACAATTAAACTCACCCACGAACTCGCAAGCTTGCAATCTGTCGTGCCTCGTATCGAAGCAGAAACGAAGCGTCGCGATCCCAAACTGGCTGAGGTTATCGTCGCAAAAAGCCGCTTAGAAGAACTTGAAAATCTCCTTCAGCCCGACACCGAACGCCACAATTTACCGCCCCACCTCCAAGCTTTTATCGCTGAAAAAACGCCGTGGATTTACGTGGTAACGAATATCGAAGCTAGCGCCCTCGGTAATATCGGACGGGGGTTAGATGTCGCGATTCAACCCGCAGCAGGAGCGGGAATTACTAACTTACCGGAAGAGGAATGTGTCGGTTCTACTTTTGCGGCAATGGCTTCGCTACAATGGCAACTCGCACTCCATACTTATTTGGGAGAAGTTCGGGGCGATATTTCTGCTGAATATGCCGAACAAATTTATCGAGAATTATCGCGCTTGCCGGAGGTGACAGAACAAATTGTCAGCGATCCGGAACTGACGGCTGAGATTCAAAAGATGTGCGACGAACTCGTCGGCGGTAACTTTGATTTTGTCTATACCGGCTATTTAGATGGCGTTCCCGAAGAACAAGCCCACAAAGCCGCAGAAATGATTCAAGAAATGTTTGCAGGTTGGCATTTCTTCCAGTTCCAACACGGCAAATACGCGCATATGAAACGCCGCACTCGCCATACATTAGGTTCGATTTTAGGACATAACGTACCGCCGCCAAGTTGGCCGTTTTTCAATGCGCGGGCGATTAAATCGGCGAGCGAAATTGGACCGCGCGTGGCAACGTCCTTTTTTATCGCCCACGAAAGCGACAAAGAAACCTTGCAAAATATCCCCGATTATGCTCCGGATTTTGTCTTTACTTATCCGGCGGATAGCATTGTTCTTTATCCTTTTCAAGCGATTATTATCAGTCACTTGATTTCTTATTTCTGGGGCTTGAGAAAGAAAGAGATTGCGAAACAAATCGAAAGCTGGAATCAACCTTTTGTCGATATTTTATTAAAAATCGAAGCCAGGGCGACAGAAATGCCAGGAATGTTGCGTTCTGCTGTGGAAAGTCACGCGCAAACGGTTTTGACGGAATTTTTTAAAATGTGCGAAACGACGCATTACTTCGATCGCATTGAAGGACAGCGAAAAACCGCAATTCTCAATGGCTTATCGTTGCTTGCCGGGGAATTTCCGGGGTATCAATCGACTTATCGCGCGGGAGGATTTCTCAACGGCGAACCGGAAGTGATTCCACTTTGGGAACATCGCCGCCCGATAGAAGCGTTAAGCGATCGCGCATTTTTAAGCGTTTTCAAAGATATTGCCCTAGAATTGAGTAACGGCGAACAGGCCAAACAACTCGGCGATCGTTTCCTAGTTGATGAAAAGGGAATGACTGTCCTTAATCGAGTCGAAGTTCCTCGCCCTCACAACCGCAATCGCACAGTCTACGAATGCGACTATTTAATTGAGTACGAAGGCTTGGGAACGTTCTATGATGTCGAACCCGTTCACCCGCCGAAGATTGCCAAAGCGAAGAAGGGATGGCTTTGATAATGGATAATGGATAATTGACAATGGATAATGGATAACTAAGAGGCTATTTATAAAGCCAAATCGTACAGTATCCTAGGTTGGGTCGCTCTTCGTTTGACTCAACCTACCATTTTAAGCTTGCCAGCCCAGTGGAGTGGGCAAGGATGGACAATGAATCATCAATTGACTTTCTTCGTTATCAATTATAAATTATCCATTGTCCAATGGCACTGACTTAAGGCTGGTGGGCGCTGCCCACCCTACGAAATATCTCAATTATCCATTAACTTTCTTCGTTATCCATTGTCCATTATCAATTATCAATTACCTACCTTTGTCCGGTAACGATATAAGAAACGCGCTGCCCGATATTTGTAGCATGATCGGCCATGCGTTCAATATGGCGAATCACGAGTGCCATCAGCAATAAAGGCTCGACAACACCTTTAACATCGCGGGTGACGGCTAGAGTATGATAAACGGCATCGTAGGCATCATCGACGCGATCGTCCATTTCTTTGAGGGTTTGTCCCGCGATCGCGTCCAAATCGGCTAGGGCTTCCAAACTCGAAGCCAGCATCATCTGGGCGTGGTTTGACATGGTTTCCACTTCGTCAATACAGGGATGTACGGGATAAGGAAAAAGTTTAACGGATAATTCTGCCAAATCCTCCGCATAATCACCGATGCGCTCCAGATCGCGGACTAACTGCATAAAGGCACTAATCAGCCGCAAATCGCGAGCGACGGGACGCTGTAACGTCATTAACGTGGCGCAATCGCGTTCGATTTGGCGGTAATAGCGATCGATTTTTTTGTCTAAAGCTTTAACGTCGCGGGCGGCTTGTAGGTTTTTTGCAAATAAGGCTTGATGGCTGAGGCGAAACGATTGTTCGACGAGAGCGCCCATGCGTAAAACTTCTTGTCCGAGACGTTTGAGCGCCCGCTCGAAGTGAGTCGAGGCGGATTGTTGGTTGATTTGGGCAAACAGAGTCATCTGAATTTATGCTTTTTATGGAGGGATTTTTTTAAACGCGATCGAAGGTTTTGACTTTCGAGTAGATATACGGATAGAGCGATCGAATTATTAATAAAAACTTCGAGACTTCTGTCTGTCTCCATCGATACAATTCTCGAAATTGGTTCAACACGATCTCGACCGTTCTATTTAATCTTGGATAACAGTAGAAAGTTAAGATTAAATGATATCGGGTAATTTAATTTGTAGCCAAGCGCCTTTAGTTTGCGGGTGATTTTGGGCAGTAAGGTCGCTGCCGTGGGCTTGAACGATTTATCGAGCGATGGAGAAACCTAAACCACTGCCTCCCCGACCGAATAATGCCTGCGCGCGCTCGTCCGAGTAGGTGCGAGACCGAGAGAGAGCGCCGGGATACAGTCGCTCGAAGAGGTAAGCAAGATTGGCGGCTTGGAAACCACAGCCCGAATCAATAATGTTTATTATAATCCACTCTTTTTTTTCCGTCGCGCGGCGGGCAAGGAGATAAATATGGCTTCTAATAAGAAATGTCACAATCGTTAACGC
>NZ_JACJSM010000026.1 GCF_014698145.1 Oscillatoria sp. FACHB-1406
AGTCTCCAGGATTTTTTGACGAAACTCCGTCGAATAGGCTTTCATAATGGCATTTCTAACCTTCTCTTTGACTGTACCTCACTCACGTGAAAATTGCTATACATCACTAGAACTTATTCTATCTCGATAGAGATGGAGTAAGTTCTCCCTCAATTTCGAGTGGGTTGGATTTGGCGTTCCACATGGAGTCTAGGGTCAGATTAGCGAACCGTCATCGATAAATAGGGGCTAGTCCACTGATAACTGTCAACCGATTAATGTTCCCTGTCAACTGTCAGAACTTGTTCAAATTTCGTTTAAGCGTCAGAAGTATAGCTTACCTTTTTACATAGAGCGATACTTGCCCGATAATGAGTGGCACTAAAAGCACAAAGTCTTGACTGGTGGGCGCTGCCCACCCTACCGAACATTTCAAAGTAGAAACAATCGGAGCGCGTTTCCTAACCTGTTTTTGATAACCGAGTAAAAGAGAATCATGTGCAAAGCTTGAACGATTAAAAACTCGGGTCTTTGCCAAGACAGAAGGGTTAACAAACTCAAAGGCAACCAAACTTCATAAAAGTCGTATAAGGCAACTTCCGATTTTTTGGGCGGCGAGGGGTCTAGTTTGTTAGCATCAATTCTCACCAGCGTTACACCGCAGTAAACTGCGATGACAATAAAGAGATGAATTGAAAATTGAAAAGTAAAAAAAATAATGACGACAACCAAAAAAGTTTCTAGGGGAAACAGCGCGTAATTAATCCAAAATCGAATCGACGCTACTTTAAACTTAGTCGCAAAGGTTTTGACTCCTGACTTTAAATCATTATTACGATCCCAAAGTTGATGAACGAGAATGCCTCGAATGCCGACTACCGATGCCCAAACTGTAGCTATAAGTCCAAGGGAACTGCCTCCCGATCGCGAAGTTTCGTTTAAGTTATAAAAGGCGGTGGCAATGAAGAAGGTTGGGATAGTGTGTGCAGTAGCAGCATCCGCAAATACGCCCCAGAGATACCGTTCTTTTAGTCGTAGCGGTGGAGCAGGATAAATGATTAATAGTAGATAAAGAGCAAACAAAGCAATTGTCAAAGGTAAAGTTAAACCGATAATTAACCAGGGAATAAGTCCGGTTAAGGCACAACTTAAAACTAAGAACAGTCGTTGCTTTTTTGAGAGCGAAGCCATTCGATTCAGCTTGCCTGCTTTACGATCGACTTCAATGTCGCAAATATCATTAATAAGATAACCGTAAGCGCCGATTGAAAATATTGAGACTAAGATAGCAAATAGAGTTTCTAGCGATTGCTCAAAAGGCAAATACTGTGTGATTATTTCGAGGTAGGCGATGGTGAGGAGTGGGGGGGTTTTATAAACCCACCATTCGCTTCCTCGAAATAAGGAAAACATCGAGCTAACGGCTCTTATTAGAGGCATGATTTCTGTTGAGTCGGTGAGCGCTGTATGCTGTGTTAATAAAATTCAACGCTCAGCGAAGAGAAAGCCTCAATAAAAACTCTACAAAAAACAGTATGCTCTTTGACTGTTGACTGCTCGCTAATGACTGAGGGCAGGTTTTCTCATCAATTCGATCGCGCGAATTTTACTAATTTTAGGTAAACCCACCCTTACAGACAGATAACAGACAGATAACGAATAAACCGAGGTTTTAGTCTCCCAAACAGATTCCCAAACCCCGCGCCGTTTTCACGAGAGTATCGTTAAGGTCTACAGCGCGGTAGTCCTTAATCGCATCGGCAATCGGTACGCTGACGACTTCTCGATTTTTCCAAGCGACCATGCGATCGTACTGCCCCGCCGCGATTAAATCAACCGCCGCCACGCCAAAAGAAGAAGCCAGCAAGCGATCTTCGGGGGAAGGAATACCGCCCCGCTGCGTGTGTCCCAAAACCGTAACGCGGGTTTCCGCTCCCGTTTTCTCGGTGATTCGATTGGCGATATATTGACCGATCCCGCCCAAACGCCGCTGTTCTCCCTGCCAACCTTGAGTCACCGTTTCTCCAGTTTCGGTACAAACTGCTTCAGAAACGACGACTAGGGTGTAGTTTCGCCCCAGATTTTTGCGTTCGTGAATCTTTTCGCACACTTTTTCGAGGTCGTAGGGAATTTCTGGGAGCAGAATGATATGCGCGCCGCCTGCGATGCCAGCATTGAGGGCGATATGACCCGCATCGCGTCCCATGACCTCGAGGATCATAACGCGACTGTGACTAGCGGCGGTAAAGTGGAGGCGATCGAGCGCTTCGGTGGCAATGCTAAAAGCAGTATCGAATCCAATCGATCGCTCGGTACTCCCCACGTCGTTATCAATGGTTTTGGGGATACCGACTAGATTCATTCCCCCTTGTTGGGCGAGTTTGCGGAGAATGGCTAAACTGCCATCGCCACCGATCCCGATTAACGCATCCAAGTTAAGAAGGTGGTATCCCTCGATGATTTCTTCAGAGCGATCTTTGAGCGAGCCGTCCGGCATTGGGAAGGCAAAGGGATTCCCTTTATTTGTCGTCCCTAAGATCGTGCCGCCCATAATGAGAAGCGGTTCGGTATGAGGCAGCGTAAAGTCGCGATATTGAGGGGGACGACTCATCAAGCCCGCTGTCGCGCCTAATATCCCGATCACTTCCCATCCATACGTTAACGTTGCACGGGACGCAACCGCCCGAATGACTGCATTGAGTCCGGCGCAATCTCCTCCACTGGTTAAAATCCCAATTCTTTTGTGTTCTCCCATGACTGTACGGTCTCCGCTGAGTCGGACAATTCTGAAATAGGATACAGCACGGATATTGGAGGGGAAGGAATTTTCATGATTTCTTCGCGAGTGTCGTAGGGATTTGAGGGACGGGATGACCTGCGAGCGAGAATTTGCGATCGTATTTTCACAAAATTTTTGGATTTTTAGAGTACAATTCGAGTGTTTTCGCCGACGCAACGTCTCCCTCGAGAATGTTAAAAAATTCAGCACCTGCTGAAGGCGAGAGTGCAAGAGAATTCGAGGTGCATCTTCGAGAGCGGAATGAAGAGTAGTTCGGGAAGTGGATCGAGAACTTGCTTTTCTAAGTTAAGGCTCTGCCGCTGTCCCTCCCTCCGACTCTAGAAAAGCTTTTTAATATTTCTCAACGCCTGGTCGCCCATGAATTCCAATCCTCCCGCGACCCCGACGAAAAAAATCTTGGTGGTAGACGATATGCCAGCAAATTTGAGTTTGCTGGCTCAATCGCTGTCGGGACGCGGTTATGACGTGCGGTTGACTCGCAGTCCCGTCTTCGCCTTGCGATCGATCCCGTTTTCGCAGCCGGATTTGATTTTACTCGATATTTGTATGCCGGAGATGGACGGTTATGAAGTCTGCGAGCAGTTGAAGGCGGACGATCGCACCTCCGAAATTCCGATTATATTCATTAGTGCCTTAGATTCGCCCTTAGATAAAGTCAAAGCCTTTGAAGTGGGGGGCGTGGACTATGTTGCCAAACCGTTTGAGATGGTGGAAGTGCTAGCGCGAGTCGAGACGCACTTGCGCTTGCAGGAGCAAAAGGCGCGCCTGCAACTGGAAATTCAGGAGCGCCAACAAGCGGAGATGGAAAGTTCTTTAATGCTGATGGCGACGCAAGCGATCGAAGTAGCGGAGAATGTATCGAGTGCGATCGCGACTTTACTCAGCCCGATTTGCGAAATCCTCGAATGCGATCTCGCCGAAGCTTGGAAACCGAGTGCAAATGGTAAAACCTTCGAGCGCATCTCTAATGCTTGCTGTAACCCTTCTAGCTGTCCGATCGCGCGGTTGTCGGAACCCCAGTTTTTTTCTGCCGATAGTTTTTTCGGGCAGGTTCGCGATTCCGGTCAACTGCAATGGCTCGAAGATCTCTCGCTTTATCCCGAATTCAAGCAGATTGATTTGCAAATCGAAGCCGTTTTGGGCGTGCCGATTCTCAGCAAGCAGGAAGTCGTCGCCATTTTGATTTTCTATCACCACAAACCCCGCACTCGCAAGGACAATCTCCTTGAAGCGATCGCTTCGATCGCCCGACAACTGGGTTTTTTGGTCGAACGCAAGCGCGCTGAAGCAGCACAGCGCCTTGCCGAACAGAAGTATCAAAATATCTTCGAGAACGCGATCGATGGGATTTTTCAATCGAGCGTCGATCGCCGCTTTATTAGCGTCAATCCCGCTCTAGCGCGCATTTATGGCTATGACTCGGCCGAAGAATTAATGGAAAGCATTACCGATATTGCCGAGCAGATTTATGTCGATCCCCAAGCTTACCGTCAATTTGTCGCTGCGACGAACAAACGAGAAGGCGTATCGGGATTTGAGGCGTTGGTTTATCGGCGGGATGGAAGGAAGATTTGGATTGCGGAGACGGGGCGGGCGGTGCGCGATGGTTCGGGTAACGTTCTTTACTATGAGGGAACGGTTGCTGATATTACCGAGCGCAAGCGGATTGAGGAAGCCTTGCAAGACCAGAAAGCCCAAACCGAGCGCTTGCTGCTTAATATTCTTCCCCATTCGATCGCCCAGCGCTTGAAAAATGGCGAAAGCCCGATCGCTGACTATTTTGAAGAGGTCAGTATTTTGTTTGCCGATATTGTCGGTTTTACCGAATTTGCGGCCCGGAAAACGCCCGTGGAATTGGTTGAAATCTTAAGCGAGATCTTTTATGAATTCGACACTTTAGCCGAGCGATTGGGCTTAGAAAAAATTAAGACGATCGGCGATAATTATATGGTGGTCGGCGGACTGCCCAGCCCCCATCCCAGCCACGCCAACGCGATCGCACACATGGCCCTAGCCATGCAGGCGACGATTGCCCAGTACAATCAAGAAACGGGTCAGAATTTTCAGTTACGCATCGGCATTAATCTCGGTTCCGCGATCGCCGGGGTCATGGGACAAAGTAAAATTCTTTACGATCTCTGGGGCGATGCCGTTAATACGGCCTCGCGTATGGAATCGACGGGTATGGCGGGTAAAATCCAGGTTTCCGCCAGCGTTTACGAACGCTTAAAAGAGCGATTTTACTTCGAGAAACGCGGCGAAGTCCAAGTGCGGGGTAAAGGCAAAATGTTAACCTATTGGCTCGTCGGTTGTTGAGGCGCGTTTCAGCGCTTCATTGCCCGCAACTGCCCCTAAAATCGAGGTGAGTGCGATCGCGCCCACCCATCCCGGTAACGGTTGCCGTCCAGCTTTGGACTTAAAATAGCGACCGCCGCAAGCCAAACTCGGTGCAATTGTTACCGCCATGACTCCTGCACCCAGCGCTACTACGACCAGCATTTTTCCCAAAACTTTAACCTTCGTCGTTGTGGTACTCATGGTTAACTTGTGACTCACCTACAGCATTCATTCTATTCGCTCTAAAAATTAATCGCACCTACGATCTTATATGAAGCGACAAAATCAACGCCGTTTAGACAATAAAGAAGATAAAATCTTTCGCCTCGACAGCGATCGCTTCCATTGGGGAGACTTGTATCATCTCTCCTTTATCCTCCCACTCCCTGCACTCCTCGGCGCGATCGCCTCGAGCTATCTGGCGCTGAATATTCTCTTTGCGTGCGCCTACTTGCTCGACTCCAAGGGGATCGCTAACGCCCGTCCCGGTTCCTTTCAAGATGCTTTTTTCTTCAGCGTCCAAACCCTCGCAACCATTGGTTACGGCGCTATGTCGCCCCAATCGACCTATACCCATACTCTCGTGTTCGTCGAGGCCTTCATTGGTTTGCTGGGCGTAGCAATGGCGACGGGGTTAATGTTCGCTCGTTTCTCGCAACCGACCGCCAGAGTTCTGTTTAGCAACATCGCCGTTATTTGTCCCTACAACGGCGTTCCTACCTTAATGTTTCGCGCTGCCAATCAACGCAATAATGCGATTGTCGAAGCGGGGATTAACGCCCGGGTGCTGCTGCCGGAACTGACATCAGAAGGTCATAGTTTGCGGCGACTTTATGACTTAGAGTTGGTGCGATCGCACACCTCGTTATTCATCCTCAGTTGGATGGTAATGCACCCCATTAACGAACGCAGTCCGCTGTACGGTAAAACGGCTGAAATGTTAAGCAATTCGGGCGCTCAAATCGTCGTCACCTTGCAAGGATTGGATGAAACCGTCAAACAAACGATGCACGCCCGCAAAATTTACCAAGCGGACGATATTGTGTGGGATCGGCGCTTCGTCGATGTTGTCTCGTTTCGGGATGACGGAATTCGCGCGATCGATTACAGCCACTTTCACGACGTAATCCCCCTCGATCTGTAGCTCGGAAATTGAAGATAAGGGGACAGGGAGAGGAGAATGACTCGCTCTTCCCCATTCCCGATTCTCCTAAACTACCGTCTCAGCAAGCGGTTGAGAACTTCCCGCCCGTTAGGAGCAAACACTTGAACGCGAACCACATTCGGATCGCTCGGTCGCCAAGCGACTTGATAGCGAGTTTGACCGTTGTACCACGTATAGACGCGGCGTTGAGCGTTTCCAGATGCCTGCGCGCCGTACAACTGAATCGAGTCCCCGGTTCTTTTATTGCGTCCGGAATAATTAAAGGAATCACCATCCGACCAGCTAAAACTTACTGCCCAAGTCCCATCTTGGTAGCTGCCGCTGGGGTAAGCGTTTTGAGCTAAAACTGGCGTATTAGTGGCGATATCCGCGATCGCAGGAGTCGCAACGCCGAGAATTGCAGCTAGGGTCAGAGCTTTAAGATTCATAATCGTTTCCCGTGAAAAATGTATCGATTGAGTTCAGAAAACAACTACACGGGCAAATCGCTCGATTTCGCACTTCGGTTAACATTTTGATAAAAAGGATCGTCGCGAGCTATTCTTAAAATTCGAGATCTCCTGAAACCTAACGCCGTGAAAGCCAAAAAAATCTCCCTCAAATCCTTCGCCTCCTCCAAAATGGTTCGCTGGTGGATTGTCGGACTCTTCTTCACTGGAGTCAATATCCCCCTGCTCGGGATTTTAGTCCATCTCCTTAAACTAGAAAGTTGGCTGGCCACCCTGATTGCAGCCGAACTGGGGACGGCGTTACGCTTTTTCGTTAACGACCGTTGGGTTTTCGGCCATCCGCGTCCCACCGTGGAACGCTTCTGGCAATATCATGTTGCGAATGCGAGTAGCTTTGTTATTTGGTGGTCGTCGGCGAATATCCTCACCTACAAATTTGGGCTAGATCCCGTACTCGCTTCTATTCCGGCTACTGCTTGTTCCGTCGGCTGGAGTATGATGACTAACTTTTTGTGGATTTGGCGTAAAAAAGAGAAAACGCAACAAGTTGTGGAATTGCCCGTTCCCGTCTCAAATCAACTTCCCGAGGAAACCTCCCGCCATATGTGATGCAAACCGACCTGCCAATGTGAGGTAAACCCTAAGTCAAGCCCACCTAGAAAAGTTAGGATCGATAACAGAGCAAATTAGTTATTGAATTCTAAACATTATCATGGCAAGTGTTGCTCATTTTCACTATACGACAGAGCAAATCCAAGCTTGGCTGCGCGGTTTGCTTACTATTGCTTGGGCTGACGGACAGTTCGACCCCGAAGAACAGGAGTTAATGACCCAATTAACTCAGGACGAACTTGCCCCAGCGACGGATCTCGGCGAGTTGGAGGTTATCTCGCCGCACGAGTTAGCCGCAGCGTTAGGTCGCGACAAACATACAGCGGAAAACTTTTTGAGAACTGCGGTTATGATGGCGCTGGCGAACGGCGTTTATTCGATCGAAGAAGCGAAAGTCATCAATGAATTTGTGGAGGCTTTAGGGTTAGAAATTCAGGCGCTTAAAGTTTTAGAACAAACGCTTTACGACCCGGATAAACACCATTGCGAAGGAGAAGTTCTCGAAACTGGGGTCTGTAGTGCGGCTGCATCTCCTCTTTCTCCGGTTCGTCCTTCCCACCCTCATAGTGATGTTTTAGAACCCGTGCGCCATTGGCTAGATGGGATGGATATTAAAGATCCGCGCGTGGCGCGATTTGTGTGTAAAATGATTCCTCCCCAGTGTCCTTTCGAGCGAGACATTAAGTTATTTGGACGCAAAATCGTGCATATTCCGCCGATGTGCAAGCTGAATCCACTCTACGAGCAGTTGGTCGGGTTGCGTTTCCGTTCGTTGTGCTATCTTGCGGACGATTGCGGCGAAGATGTCTCTCAATATTGTTAACGTTTCTGAGTCATTTGCGGCCTGTCTGTTGCAATTCGTTCGAACGTTAGTGCCAAATAATTTTTAATTTTTAATTTTTCACTTTTCACACTATGCAATTTATCGATCGCGCTAAAATTGAAGTCGTCGCTGGCAAAGGAGGCGATGGATTAGTTGCCTTCCGACGCGAGAAGTATGTCCCGGCGGGAGGACCGGCGGGCGGAAATGGCGGCGGCGGCGGTTCGGTACTGCTGGAAGCAGCAGAAAATTTGCAAACGCTGTTGGATTTTCAGTACGAACGTCGGTTTAAGGCAGATGACGGACAGCGCGGCGGGCCGAATAATTGTACCGGGGCGACGGGGCGCGATCGCGTCGTCCAGGTTCCCTGCGGTACGATGGTTTACGATGCCGAAACCGAAGAATTGCTCGGCGATTTAGTCGAACCGGGACAGCAACTCTGCGTTGCCCAAGGGGGTAAAGGCGGATTGGGGAACAAGCATTTTTTGAGCAACCGCAACCGCGCCCCAGAATACGCGCTACCGGGACTTCCGGGCGAAGAACGCTTTTTACTGTTGGAATTGAAACTGCTTGCTGAAGTGGGGATTATCGGACTGCCCAACGCGGGTAAATCTACCTTAATTTCCGCCCTTTCCGCCGCCCGCCCCAAAATTGCTGACTATCCCTTCACCACCCTGATTCCTAACTTAGGAGTCGTCCGCAAACCCAGTGGCGATGGTACGGTTTTTGCAGACATTCCCGGATTGATTGAGGGCGCGCACGAGGGGGTTGGTTTGGGCTACGATTTTCTGCGCCACATCGAACGCACGCGCCTGCTGTTACATTTAATCGACGCGGCGGCCGAAGACCCCATAGCCGATTATCGTACCATTCAAAGCGAACTGGCTGCTTACGGACGCGGCCTGCAAGAACGCCCGCAAATTATTGCCTTGAATAAGTTAGATGCGGCTGACCCAGAACAAGTCGAAATTGTCAAGCAAGAACTGACCCAATTAACCTCGCACCCGATTTTTGAAATTTCCGCCGTCACTCGCCTCGGACTCGATGCACTCTTACAAACGATTTGGCAGATGTTAGAGGGTTAATTCCCTAAAGGCTGATTTGCTATTTCAATGATTAGTTTTCAGGGAATTTCATGCTTAGAAGAATTTATATAAACAACTATCGAGCTTTAGTTAACTTTGAGCTAAGAGTCGATAGTATGAGTTTATTCTTAGGAAAGAATGGCTCCGGAAAAACGACAGTTTTTGAAGTGATTCTGAAGTTACAGAAATTCATTTTGGGCGATCCTCAAAATGATTGGAAATACTACCAAGTCTCCGAACTTTTTACGTCAGATTGCTTGACGCGATGGCAGGATTCATTAATCCAACGCTTCGAGCTTGAGATTGAAGGAAATGGTGGGATTTATACTTATACCCTTGAAGTCGAGCATCAATCTCGTTCCAGTCAGTCGGCGAGAATGCGAGTCGAAAACTTAAAATTTAACGAACAAGTTTTGTTTGATTTTTACATAAAAAAGGAACAAGATACGATTGTTGGACAAGCGAGAATTGGCAACGATAATCCCGAACACAACGGACTATTTTTACCTGCTTTCGATTGGTCGAGATCGGGAATAAATTTTGCTCGAGAAAGAAAAGACAATCAAAGATTAATTTGGTTTAAAAAACGCATACAAAATATTTTCCTTGTCCAGATTAATCCTTTCGCAATGAAAGCCGATAGTAGTAAAGAAGTTAGCCATCCAAGCTGGGATATGTCGGACTATGCGGCTTGGTACAGTTATTTAGTTCAAGAGAATTTTAATGGCATTAGTCAATTAACGGCAGAACTCCAGAAAATATTCAAAGGTTTTGATTCTTTCCAAAATTCTCAATCTGGAGATGTTAAAGTTCTCTCAGCTTTTTTCAAAAGTCCGAGCAAAGTATCGTATAAGTTGAATGAATTGTCTGAAGGACAAAAAGTTACAATTGTTTTATACACTTTACTCTATTGTATTTCCGAAGACCTGGATTGTACCCTTTGCATTGACGAACCAGAAAGCTTTCTCGCATTGCCAGAAATTCAACCTTGGCTCAACGAATTAATGGAGCGCAGTCAAGAGCAAAAACTTCAGTTTTTTTCGATCTCTCATCATCCATCTTTAATTAATTATTTAGCCTTAGATTCCGGCTATTGGTTTGAGCGTCAGGACGGGGGTACGGCTCGTGTAGAAAAAGTGACTGAAGATTCAAAAGAAGGCTTATCTTTAGCTAAGCTCATCGAACTTCGCTGGATTTATGACGAGTGAAAATGCCGAAAATTACAATTTTGTGCGAAGACATCGACCAAGAACGGTTTATCCGGCAATACTTAATTTGTCGAGGAGTGAGCAAACGAGATATTTCTACTTATCCCAATGTTAAGAGAAATAAAGTTGAAAATAACAATGCCTCTATTTTGAGGGATTATCCCAAGCTCGTCAACAGTTATCGAAGTAAGAAGCATCAGGATTTAGCAATTGTGGTAATGATTGACGCTGACGATACGAGTCCCGAACATCGACTCCGCTCTCTGAATATGGCATTAGATGAGTCAGAAGGGAAACTGAATAAAGAGCTACGGATACCTGGGGAAAAGATAGCGATTTTTGTGCCAGCCCGGAATATCGAAACTTGGTTTACCTATATTAATGGTAATGGAGACTGTGATGAGACAACCGATTATAAAGATAGTAATCTCTCCAAAAAATCGAGGATTGAATCAGCACACCAAGCAGCGACTAAGCTGGCGACAGAAATCTGCCCAAAGGGGATCGACGAGATTTCCTTAAATTCTCTCCAGCTTGCTTGTAAAGAACTCCAACGATTACAATTAAAATAAACTGGATTAAAGCTCAAAAATCGCGACAACTTAAATATATAGGCTCTTACGGAAAGTTGGGTAAATATTAAAGAGTGGGTATGTTTTTTGTTCTCAAAAAAGTTTCCCGATTAGCCAGCCGCTTGTTAATCCTAAGCCGGTGATGCCAGCAAAAATTTGCCAAGTTTGTCGGGGACTAAATCGTTCTGCGCGCAGATGAAGGGCGCTTAAGGAACCAAAACCCGCCGCTGCGATCGCGAAAATCAAGATAAAAGTTAAAATGAAATAACTATCGAACAAACACCATTGAAGCATAGCAGTGAAGATTGCTGAGAGCGCGCTGAGAAAGCAAGAGTCTATTAGCGTTTTTTTAAGTTCAAAGCCGCTGCCTATCATGCCTGCAAACATAATGACTAACGTGATTCCTGCTATGAGCAAGGTTAATACTGATAAATTGAAGGAAGCCACAACTGTAAGGGCTGCTGTTATCGGTACGAACCAGATTAAAGATTCATCAAGCGTCCAAATTAAGGAACCCGCCCAAGCGATAAAGATAAGGGGTGCGCTCCCATTCCCAAATGCCAATAATGCCCCCCATAAAATGTATCCCAGTCCGAGAGAACAGAGGGGTATTTTGGGCAATCGAGCCAGAGGTTTGGGTTGAACGGTAGAAATTTCTTCGGCAGCAAGAAGGGGAGGAAGGGGAGGTTCTTCAACACCGGCGAGCGCTTCAGTTTCGGGTTCGGGTTCCTGTTGGCGGGCTAACCATTCTTCGTAAGTGGTTCCGTCGGGCATGATGGTATCTTGTAAGAGCGCCGCCTCTAAGTTGGCTCCGGTTAAGTCGGCACCGAGAAAGTTAGCGCGATCGAGATTTGCTCCGCTGAAGTTAACTTTATAGCATCGAGCGCCCGCTAAATTTGCGCCCTGTAAATTTGCGCCGCTCAAATCTGCTTTAATTAAGTTGGCACTGTTTAAATTGATGCCTAACGCGATCGCATCGCTTAAATTTGCCCTCGATAAGTTAATTTCTGGCAATTCTAGGTCGCTCAAATCTGCCCCTTGTAAGTCTGCCCAAGTAAAATTTCGCTTCCGAGCCACATACTGTTTGAGTAGTTCTTGCCGATCCATTGCAGTCATCAACAATTGAATACACCTGCGGATACCTACAGCGTATAATTTTCAAATTCCTGAAAAACAGTTTTTTGAATGCTCGATTCGAGAGCCAAGAAAGAAGGGCGCGAGGAGTAGAATTAGGATAGCGTTCCCTGCGAACTCGATAATGAAAAAAATTTTTCTCGATTAATTTAAGCCATCCTCTCTATGAGCATATTTGATGAATTTCGTCAAGCCGGAGCTTTAGACTCGCAAATTACCCTCGGGCCTGCTGAAGGATTTGGGGCGATTATGCTACTCGCGATCGCGGCAGACGGGCGTTTATCCCAGGACGAGATGGCCCTTCTCAACACGACATTAGGGCGCATGAAACTTTTCCAGAGCTACCCCTGGGAGGTCATGGGACGAATGTTTGAGAACCTTTCTGAAATTTTGCACCAAAAAGGGCCGCAAGCGTTATTTGGTGCGGCGATGGCGACACTTCCCCACGAACTCTACGATACAGCTTTCGCGATCGCGACGGATTTAGTTTTAGTGGATGGCGAAGTTACCCCTGAAGAAGAACACCTTTTAAACAGTTTGTGCAGGGCCTTAGATTTACCGGACGACCTAGTACAAAGCACGATCGCGGTTATGTTAATCAAAAACAAAGCATGAGCGCCCTTAAAGTAGGGTGCGTTAGCGAAGCGTAACGCACCATTACTTCAATCGACACTTCAAACAGCAGCGACTTGATTTTCTTTCAATTCTTGCCGCGTTTCCTCCCAATAAAACTCGGCGAGTTGAGCCTCAACTTGTTCTCGTACTAATTGGCGGAATTCAACAAAATGTTCGGCATGGGCGCAAACAGTTAAATAATGCGTCCAAACTTTAGGATTGTGGCGCAAAATTCCCCAGAGATTTTGCCAGAATTTCCAGCGCGTGTCTCGTTTGAATCCTTGCCGCCAAACCACGGTAGCGAGGGCTTTAAGATCGATCCAACTCGGCATTTGGGCGGGTGCTTCGCAGGGCGAGGGCGCGAGATTGAGAAAATGGCGATAGGTGCGATCGAGAAATTGCTTGGGTTCGTAAAGCGTACAAAACGCATGGATGTACTCGCGAGCGATTTCTTCAACGGGGCGAGTGGGGATAAAATTCATTAACGTCATTTGATCGCCCTCGCTATTATGGCCTAGCAGTCGCCCTTCTTTTTCGAGGCGATGCCAAAGCGCGGTGTGGGGGAGGGCTTGCAATACGCCAAAGACGGCGGTGGGAATGGTGGTTTGTTCGACAAATTCAATAATGCGATCGCCCGCTCCCGTTTTTTCGCCGTCAAAACCGATAATAAAACCGGCCATCACTCGCAGTCCGGCACGGTTAATTGCCAGCACCGAATCGACGAGGGAATTGCGCGAGTTCTGAAACTTTTTCGTTAACTGCAAGCTATCCGCATCGGGCGTTTCAATGCCTAAAAAGACGGCGTTAAAGTTACATTCCACCATCAACTGCATCAGGTCTTCATCTTGCGCTAAGTCTACAGAAGCTTCTGTATTAAACGTGAAGGGATATTGATGCTCTGCCATCCAAGTTTTTAGCTCGGAAAGCAACAACTTAACGTTGCGTTTGTTGCCGATAAAATTATCATCGACCATAAACACCGCTCGCCGCCAGCCCAATTCGTAGAGGCGATCGAGTTCTGCAAGCAACTGTTCCGGGGTTTTTGTGCGCGGTTTGCGACCGTAGAGAACGATAATATCGCAGAACTCGCACTGAAAAGGACAACCGCGCGAGAATTGCACTGACATCGAATCGTAAGCATCGAACTCCAGCAAATCGAAGCGCGGGACGGGGGTTGTGGTAACGTCGGGTTTATCCCCATCAGAACGAAAAGTACCGCATTCTTCGCCGTTTTGAATCGCTTCGACAAACATCGGCAGCGTAATTTCTCCCTCATCGAGAATGAGGTAATCTGCCCCCGCATTGAGGCAATCTTCGGGGATGGAGGTGGGGTAAGGGCCGCCTGCTGCAACCCGCTTTCCACGGCGTTTGGCTTCGACAATCGAGGCAAGTAAATCTTTCTTTTGTACGATCATCGCCGAAAAAATGACGACTTCTGCCCAATCCCATTCCGCCTCAGTGACAGGGCGAATATTTTGGTCTACGAGTTTAAATTCCCAAGTTTGGGGTAAAATCGCAGCTACGGTAATCAATCCCAGAGGCGGAAGCAGGACTTTGCGATCGACCAGTTCTAAAATTTTCTCAAAAGACCAAAACGTTTTCGGAAATTGAGGGTAAACCAGGAGAACCCGCATAAGTTTTAAGTTGTTTTTAAATAGTGTTAAGCCTTAGCTTAGCTCAATCTCGCCAGAAGCGTGAGGATCGGTTATGGCGATCGCCAATCGCGATGGACTAAATTTTAGCAGTCGGGGCGCTGGTTCGCAGGGTTATCAAGACTCCCGCGAGGAAATCTCGTCTAGCACGCCCCTTGAAGATATAGCGCTACGCAACTCGGTTAGGACATCGGGTAGGGTGGGCAGCGCCCACCAGCCAAGATTTTGAGCGTTTAGAAACGTACATTTACGTTTTCAGTAGCGCTATATCCTGTTGCACCCCTACCTGCCCCGTTCCAATTTTCGAGGAAATCTCAAACGATTGGGGCGGATGGTTTTTAATGTCGCTCGGGTAAGGTTAATAGTTCCGGGTACAATGGCTCTGAATTTTTAATGGTGGGAATCAATTTTGGGCAGGAGGAAGGTTGAATTTAAGATTTTTACGTTGAAACGGACTTACTGTAAAGGTTTCAGAGGCTAACGACGGGTAAAATATCGTCTAATCGCAGTTCGATTTCTGGGAACAATAAGGAAGAAATCGCTTCTCCCAATCGATATTGCTGCTGGCGATATTCTTCCCCTTCTAGTACGCAGACTGTAAAAGTCGGTTGCTTGGGTTTGCCGATAAATGCAATTCCTCCTAAGCCCAGAAAATCAACAACCCAATATTCAGCGATTCCCAAAAGAGCATATTCTTCAACCTTACGAGCATAATCAGTTTCCCAATTGCTACTAACAATTTCAACGACTAATTTAACCGATCGCCCCAAGCTAATTACGGGTTCTCGCTGCCACAGCGGTTCGTTAACTAGGAGCGTTTCGTCGAGAATGACTAAATCGGGGCGGCGAACCGTGGCAATATCACCAAAAGGTTGAATGAGACAAGTTCGAGGAATAACCCAAGGAAGTCCTACTTTGAGAATTTCTATACCAATGCGAATGGCAAGTTTACCGCCAACCGTTTCATGAGGGCCAGTGGGTTCGAGATCGATCGCTTCTCCATCGGCAAGTTCGTAACGAGAATCGTTGCCATATCGAGCAATGAATTCTGCAAGGGTTAATGGTTTTACGGGCGTATATATCAATTTAATCCGCCTCCTTTTTGTAAATGCTCTGCTCAAGAGATTCTCTGTGTAGGGACGTTAAATTTAACGTCCCTACAGTAGAGATGTTCCATGCAACGTCCCTACAGTTTTAAAACGCTCCTTTTAACGCCTCAACGCAGCGATCGCAAATGGTGGGATCGTCGCTTGCTTCGCCGACATGGGTTGAATAGTTCCAGCAGCGATCGCATTTTTGCCCCTCCGCTTTAACAATTCCCACGGCGATTTGCTCGGATTCGCTCTTAAATTCGGCTGCTTGCACCGCTTCCATCCCTTCGACTAACTCGACTTGCGAGGCGAGGAAGAGGTAACGCAACTCATCGACGCGATTACCGCTCAAACTGTCGCTGGGGTTCATTTGTTGCAACTTAGCGCGCATCCCGGCATCCGCCACATACAGCAACACCTTAGCATCCAGCGACGAACCGATCGCCTTAGCATTGCGCGCCGCTTCCATCACCTTGTTCGTTGCATCGCGTAACTCGCGCAAAAACGCCCAGGAAGCCGCTAATTCCGGATTTTCCCAGTTTTTCTCCGTTTTTACCCATCCAGACTCGAAGACGGACGCGCTAGGGGTCTTGTAGGGCAGATATTGCCAGATATCCTCGGCTAAATGGGAGAGGACGGGCGCGATCGCGCGGGCTAAATTTTCTAGCGCTACAGCTAATACCGTTTGACAACTCCGTCTTCGCGGCGAATTCGCATCGGAAATATACAAGCGATCTTTGGCAATATCGAGATAGAAATTCGACAAATCGACGACGCAGAAATTTTGCACCGTTTGGAAAAAGCGGAAGAATTGGAAACTTTCAAACGCATCGGTAACTTCTGCGAAAATTTCCGTCATTCGGTGCAGCATATACCGATCCAACTCCGGCAACTCCTCATAAGCTACCGCATCTTGTTCGGGATCGAAATCGTGCAAATTTCCGATTAAAAAGCGCGCCGTATTGCGAATCTTACGATAAACATCCGACAACTGTTTGAGAATATTTTTCCCCAGCGGGACATCGGAAGAATAATCCACCGAAGATACCCACAGGCGCATCACATCCGCCCCGTAAGCTGGCTCTTCCTTCTGATTTTTGCCGCCATTAATAATCGTATTCGGTTCTACCCCATTGCCCATAGACTTACTCATTTTCCGTCCCTGTTCGTCAAGGATAAACCCATGCGTTAGCACCGTTTTATAAGGTGCAATTCCATTCGTTGCTACGCTGGTTAATAAACTCGATTGGAACCAGCCGCGATGCTGATCCGAACCTTCTAAATACATATCGACGGGATATTCTAACGCCTCCCGTTCCTGCGCTACTGCTGCCCAAGAAGAACCGGAATCGAACCAAACATCCATCGTGTCGGTTCCTTTGCGATACTTCTTACCATTGTTGCGATAACTTTCTGGCAGCAACTCTTCAACGGAGAGTTCCCACCAAGCATCGGAACCTTTTTCGGCGATAATATTTCTTACATGGTCGATTGTTTCGGCATTTAACAGCGGTTCGTTCGTTTCTTCCTCATAGAAAACGGGAATCGGAACGCCCCAACTGCGCTGGCGAGAGATGCACCAATCCGAGCGGTCTGCTACCATTGAAACGATGCGATTTTCGCCTTGAGCGGGAATCCAGCGTACTGATTCAATCGCTTTTAAAGCTGCGTCGCGGAATCCTTCTACTGAGGCAAACCATTGCTCCGTCGCGCGGAAGATAGTCGGTTTTTTGGTGCGCCAATCGTAGGGATATTTATGAACGTAGGCTTCTTCAAGGAGTAAAGAATGCTCCTCTGTTAAGGCTTGAATAATCGCTTCGTTGGCATCCTTTAGCACGTTTAAACCGGCAAATTGTCCCGCTTCTTCGGTGAAATTTCCCTTATCGTCAACGGGGGAAAGAATCGGCAAACCGTAACGCTGTCCGACGATGTAATCTTCCTGCCCGTGTCCGGGTGCGGTATGCACTAAGCCCGTACCGGAATCCGTGGTGACGTAATCGCCGCCGACGAGAATTTGACTGACGCGATCGTATAGGGGATGCTGGTAAGAAGTATGCTCTAAATCCTGACCTTTTAACGTTGCTTTCACCGTTAAATTCGTCCCGAATTTTTCCGCTAGAGTAGCAACTAAATCTTCAGCAACGATGAGATATTTAAAGGTTTGAACTTCGCCCGATTCAACCACGGCATAAGTTAAATCGGGATTCACTGCTACGGCTAAATTTCCCGGCAATGTCCAAGGCGTTGTCGTCCAAATCGCCACACCTAAATCGGGTAAAAATTGCTCTAAAACCTTGGCATTTTCTCCCGCTTCTGTCACCTTAAAGGCAGCATAAACGCTGCGGGAAGTATGTCCTTCCGGATATTCTAATTCTGCTTCTGCTAGCGCCGTTTGCGAACTCGGACTCCAATGCACGGGTTTGAGTCCGCGATAGATATATCCCTTCAGTGCCATCTCGCCAAATACGCCGATTTGCGCCGCTTCGTACTCCGGTTTCAGGGTAAGGTAAGGATGTTCCCAATCGCCCCAAATCCCGTAACGCTTAAACCCCGCGCGTTGTTCTTCCATTGCAGCGAGGGCAAAATCCCGCGCTTTGTGGCGCAAGGTTAAGGGGGTGAGGGTTTCGCGTTCTTTTGATTTGAGATTTTGCAGGACTTTGAGTTCAATCGGCAACCCGTGGCAATCCCAACCGGGGACGTAGTGGACTTTGTAGCCGCGCAGGATTTTATACTTATTGATGATATCTTTGAGAATTTTATTGAGGGCGTGGCCCATGTGAAGCGCACCGTTGGCGTAGGGCGGGCCATCGTGGAGTATAAAGGTTTCGCCGGGATTTTCCTGTGACAAGCGATCGTAAATTCGCTGTTCTCCCCAGAAAGCTTGCAATTCCGGTTCGCGCTTGACGGCGTTGGCGCGCATATCAAACTTGGTTTGCGGGAGATTGACGGTATCTTTGTAGCTTTTGGGTTCTGTCACAGTCGGATGCGGGGGATGATGGGTTGAAGTTTGCGTCTCTATTATCCTACAAAAGCTCGGAAGGGGGGAGCGTGGTGGCGCTATTGCTTCTGGGAAGGGCGATCGGGTTTCAGCTTTTGGGACGATAGGGTAACTGCTAGACTGGCACTCAACGTCAAGTCGCCATGACGATCTGATGAGATGACTTGGCTAGTTGCTAGTTCTACATTTCCATAAAACGTGTACGGTTATCCCTACTATTCAACTACTACACGCATATTAGGACAGTCGCTAAAATTTCTATGGATACAATATCTTCTAAGCAAAGATATTTACGCTATAGGTGCAACTCTCTGGTTTAAACAATCCATTACGTTAGCATGGTTCATCTTTCTTCCTCCGATCCTTCTGAATCACAAACATTTAAAGTTCTATCAATAGATGGGGGAGGAATTAAAGGTTTGTATTCAGCCAGAATCTTAGAGAATTTTGAGGATAGATTTAAGTGTCATATCGCTGATTACTTTGATCTAATTTGTGGCACTTCAACCGGAGGTTTAATTGCTTTAGGTCTGTCTCTCAATATTCCTGTTGGATTAATCAGTAATTTGTACTATAGGCGAGGCAACAAAATTTTTCCACAGCGAAATGTTCTTCTAAGTTCGCTTCGACAAATTTTCCTACGAAGCAAATATGATAACAGCGAATTAAGGAGAGCATTAGAAGAAATGTTCGGAGAGCGAACCCTTGCAGACTCCCGCTGTTTACTGTGCATCCCTGCGTTTTCTTTAACTGATGGTAGACCCTTCATTTTTAAGTACGACCATAGTGAAGGTAATCTATGCAGAGACGGTAAAACAAAATATGTTGATATCGCTCTTGCAACAAGTGCAGCACCTGCATACCTTCCCATCGTTACTGTTGACACTTATGATCGCAAACAATTTATTGATGGTGGAATTTATGCAAATAATCCAACTCTAGTTGGAGTGGTGGAAGCACTTCGGTACTTCGTCGGTAGTGGTAAAAAATTTCAGAAGCTAATGGTGATGTCTATTGGTTCTCTGGAGCCAAATCCTGGTAGACGATTCGTTGCTAAACATCATCGTTCGGTTATCGACTGGAATAAAGATTTGATTGCTACGTTTTTTGAGGGACAGGCATATCTTACAGGTTACTTTGTAGAAACTCTAGCGCAGCATTGTGATTCTCCATTTGATTATGTGCGTATTCCTGGCGCTCCTTTATCTCCAGAACAGGCACGAATCATTAACATGGATAACACTTCGAGTGAAGCACTAAACTTAATGTCTCAGATGGGGAATGATCAGGCGTATCTCTGGGGCAAAAAACCAGAGGTTTCCAATTTTTTTAAAGACTATAAGCGATACATAATCAGGTGAAAGTGTGGCAAACTGTCATAAATTATTTCTGGATTTTAACGCAGCTATCGCCTTAGAATCTAATTACAAAAAGACATTACGTAAATCCCGTGATGCCGTTCGTGACAAAATCAGAAAGTATTTTCGAGATAAGCAGAACGGCTTTTCTCCAAAGTTTCATGGACAGGGTTCATTTATGATGAACACTATTATTGAACCACTTGATGGAGAGTTTGACATTGATGATGGTGTCTATTTTAAAGTGGAAGTAGAACCACTTCAAAGTATTAGCACTTTTCATCGTTGGATTTGTGAAGCCATAAATGGGCATACGAAACAAGAGCCTATTGATAAACAAACTTGTGTCAGACTTGTTTATGCCAGACAGTATCATCTTGATTTTCCTATTTATTACATTATAGAAGGTCAAACTCCATATCTGGCTCATAAAGGACAGGGGTGGATTAAAAGCGATCCCAGAGAATTCATTAAATGGTTTAATAGCAAGGTAGATCAAGATGGTCAACTAAAGCGAATTGTGCGTTATCTAAAGGCATGGAGTGATTACAGAAAAGGTGATTTACCAAGTGGTTTAATATTCTCGATTTTAGCTGCTAATAATTTCGTTTTTGATGAACGAGACGACATAGCTTTTTACCAAACTTTAGTCAGGATTAAGAGTCAATTGGAACAGAATTTTGCCTGTTACCGCCCAACTACTCCTGCTGATGAAAACCTATTAGAAGATTATAGTAGGACTAAAAAAAATTACTTTTTAGGACAGCTTGGCAGTTTCATTAAATCCGCTGAAAAAGCCTTGAGCGATAAGTCAAGTCAAAAAGATGCCTGTAAAGCTTGGCAATCTCATTTTGGAAAAAATCGATTTCCCTTTGAATCCGAAGAATTTATTGAAGATTATCATCAAGTTAATATTCGATATAACTTAAAAATAGATTGCCTAGTTTCACAAAAAGGATTTAGAACTCATTCACTAATTCAGATGATTTTCAATAAATTACCTTTACTTCGGAATAATACCTTAAAATTTTATATTAAAGCCTGTAATGTGCCAAAGCCATTTCAAGTCAAATGGAAAGTTCGCAATGTTGGTAAAGAAGCAATCAGAAGAAATCTAATTCGAGGACAAATTCTAAACGATAGTGGAAATCATCAAAGAATTGAATCAAGCGAGTTTTATGGTTCGCATTTTGTGGAGTGCTATATCATCAAAGATAATGTTTGTGTGGCATGGTCTAGAATTGATGTGCCAATTTCGGATTAGTATGGCTATTATTAGCTGTTAAATGAAATGCTATTTGGCTTTATACTAGAACACTCAGTCTGAAATAACCTCGCTTACATTAGAGTAGCGCAGCAGTATAACAATCCCATTGCACACCGACCATTGCTAAAAGGCTGGAATGACTTCTTTAACGGTTGAACTGCTAGAAGTACCTAAGATTCAGACAGTTGAAATTACAGATGACACTTTATCTGTAGATTTGTCTGATGGTCGCACGATTTCTGTGCCGTTGGCATGGTATCCGCGCCTCTTACATGGCTCAATGGAAGAACGGAATAACTGGCGATTAATTGGTAGCGGGGATGGTGTCCATTGGAATCAACTTGACGAAGATATCAGTGTCAAGAACGTAATCCTTGGGCAATCATCAGGGGAAAGTCAGAAATCATTCCAACGATGGCTAAACGAGCGTCAAGCAACGGGCTAACAAATCGTTGCAGCAGCAGAAGAGAGATTATCGGTAGGGCATCAAAAGTTCCTTAATGCCGCCGAACTCAATCATTATCTGAAATAAAGCCGCGATACTCCGTGCCGCTTCGCGGGGCGCGCTTTTCCTTCGCGCTACAGTAAAGGTGGGGAGGTGCGATCGCGTGATTGATGCCGTTCCAGTTAAGTCTGTGACTCACGAGGTTTGCACATCGGTTATTATAAAGAATCGCCATTTTCTCAAAATTGACCGATGCTGAGAGAAGACATTAAAAAAGAATTAGACAAGCTAAATGACGAGCAACTTAAAAAAATTGCTGATTTCATAGCCTTCCTTGAATTTCAGTCTAGACAGGTTGCCTTGTCTGTTCCATTTTGGCAAAGAGCAAAACCACCTGAGAGGGCTAGAGAATTCCGTGAATGGGTTTCACAACTGCCTAAAAATAGTCCGAGTCTACGAGACGAAGCCTTTAGCCGCGATAGTATTTACGAATAATGACGAGATATTTGCTTGACACTAATGTTGTTATGCGATTCTGCAATTCTTCCGACGTGCAGCATCAGCTTGCAACGGATGCAATCTCTCATTTACTCATGCGATCGGATGAATGTTTACTGGTGATGCAAGTTATTATTGAATTTTGGGTTGTTGCCACAAGACCCACTCAAGTTAATGGCTTGGGTTGGACTGTAGAACAAACCAGAAGCACGATAGAGCAGCTTTTAGATCGTTTTCCCTTCTTGGAGGAATCTCCGCAGATATTTCCAAATTGGTTGAATTTAGTCACAACTAACAGAGTGATGGGTAAACGAACTCATGATGCTCGTATCATTGCCATCATGCTTGCCAATGAAATTACACATCTTTTGACCTTCAATCCTAGTGATTTTTCAGGTATATCGGGTATTACAGTCACTCATCCGCAAGACTTGACTCCGTTTAAAACCGATCGGCTATAGTGTTGGCGATCGCGGTACAATTAATCGTTATCCGACAACGCCGGAACTGCGCTTTTCCTTAATAAATCGTTAATATGGTACTCTAGACGGAGTTTTATGCTTCTGTAAAAATTATGCGCGAGTTTCCTACCCCATCTTTCTTAGCCAGTTCTTTAGAGAATTCATTTAACTTAAAAGAGCATCTACAAGAATTTCTCAATTGCGATAGCCAAACATTAGAGAGTAATTTAGAAACCAAGCAGAAAGAGATTATAGAGTTAGGACATAAAGACTTTAATTGGGAGGAAGTTAGCACATTTTATCGGGAGAAGGTTGGGGAACTTTATTTATTTGAACTAGGTGCTTGGCATTTGTCAAGTTATGACTATATTAATGATACATTGCGTTTAATAGCAGATTTTGCTAAAGGGCGCGTGTTAGATTTTGGGGGTGGGATAGGAACTCATGCTCTTGGTGCTGCCCTTTGTCCTCAAGTCGAGCAAGTCGTTTATTGCGATATTAATCCTATCAATCGTGATTTTGTACAGTATCGGGCTGAACAACTGGGATTGAGTCAAAAAATTAGTTGTTATGTAGAATTGCCAGCACTGGAAACATTTGATACGATTTTGTGCTTTGATGTTTTAGAGCATCTGCCAGACCCAAGCCAACAGTTATTGCAATTCTATCAAGCTTTGACAGATGAAGGCAAAATTATTCTAAATTGGTATTTCTTTAAAGGATTCGATCGAGAATTTCCTTTCCATTTAGATGACCCTAAAACTGTAGACGAATTTTTTCATACATTACAAAGTAATTTTTTAGAAGTATTCACGCCTTATTTTATAACATCTCGTTGCTATAAAAAACAACACCAAAATGAGATCGCGATCGCCAAAAGTTAAAGATACGATTTAAAGATTTAACACCATTCCGTCAGACTCCCGTTGCTCATCTCATCTTTTCGGAGTCTGACAGAACAGGGATACCCCTCGAACGGCTCGGTTCGCGGCGATCGCGAAAACTGTAGAAATGTCCAAATATGGGATTGTTCGCATTGGTTCTCATGCGGTTCGTCATTGGGTGGAGGCAGCCGGAAAACTGCATGATTACTGGAGCGGAGCTAGTCAATTCGCCCCTCGGATGGCAACGTCTTTATAGAGGAATTAATTGGCAAATGTTCTGACAAAGTGGAATAATAATACAAAGTAATTTTTAGGTTCAAAAAATAAGATTTAGGAACGATGACTTCTGAATCTCTGTGGAAACCCCAAAAAGTTCACGCAAACTCACTAAGCCGCGTATCTGTACTTCCCACCTCACTAACTTGGTTTCAGACAAACTTTACCGGAATTTGGTTTGGCTGTTTTGAGTCTGACCACGAAATCCAGGAACATCCGGTAACAATGCTAACTCGATTCGATCCGGGTGGTTTTTTCCCACTGCATGGACATCCGGGTGGTGAAGAAATTTTGGTGCTTGAAGGAAATTTTGCAGATGAAACAGGGGTACATCCACCAGGTACTTATATGCTTAACCCTGAAGGCTTTATCCATCGCCCTTATAGTGAGGAAGGATGCCTGACTTTTGTTAAATTACGGCAACATGGTGGTAAAACTCGCCAACAAATAAGAACGAACATTTTCACGGGTTCCTGGCAAGCAGGAAGAGTACCGCAAATTCAGGTTCAACACCTCTACGAGCAAGCAGATTTCTCAGAGAAAGTCTGGATTGAGCGTTGGTTGCCTGATACTCAGTTGTTGAACGTTGTAGAAACTGAGATCAAAGAAATCTTTATCATTGAAGGGATCTGGAAGGATGAGTTCGGTAGTTATCCACCAGGCAGTTGGCTGAGATACCCCCCCAATTGCCCCTACAGCCCTTCCTCAACAACAGGTTGCCTGATTTATGTGAAAACCTATGCCGATACTGATACAACCGTAAGATTTGTTGTCGGTGATGATTTCCAACATCCTGAAGCAACTCTCCTATGGGATCGAGAGTCGGGTGTAGTACGCTCGCTGACCCAATAGGTTGGGTTGGTGCAGGAAACCCAATCCCTTCTTATCCGAATGGCACTGACTTAGGGCTTAAGGCTGGTGGGCGCTGCCCACCCTACGAAATATCAATAACGACGTTGTATACAACGTCTCTACGGCGATTTTTTAACTCTTATTTCAGTGCCATTCACTTATTATCCCATTGATTCAGCTACTAGCGCGATCGCGAGCTAATCTTGGGTGGTAGCGGACAGTTGAAAGCTGTTGACCCTAAGTTTGAGTTCATCTGCCGCTGCTGCACTTTATCGTTATTTTGATAAAGCTCAAATCGCGCTTTTCCTTCGAGCTACAGTAAAGTGAGGAATGCGATCGCATTTCACTCTAAACTATTCAGCGGCAATGATTAAAATCTTTGCGTACAATGGAAATTATCACGAAAAGGTTTTTAATCCGCGACTTTAGACGGGCTGACGAATCGGCTTTGTTGGCTTATCGCTCTGACCCACGCTATCAAGAGTTTTGTTCGGCAGAAGAAGTGTCTCCTGAATCTACTCGCAAACTTCTCGACCTTTTTATGCAGTGGGCAACCGAACACCCACGCCGCAATTATCAGCTTGCCATTACCGAATTAGAAAATCAATGTAAGTTATTGGGCTGCTGTGGTTTGCGCTGTGAGGGCTATAATATCGGGCAAGCGGAATTAGGTATTGAGTTGGCACCAAAGTATTGGGGTCGTTACCGCTACGCGATTGAGGTTGTAAGCGCTCTGCTGGAATTTGGTTTTCGCGATTTAACCTTGCAAGAGGTGCGAGGTATTTCTATAGATGCGAATACGCGCGTCACAAAATTGGCGCAACGGTATGGTTTTGTGGGGGTTGCCACGCGCTGTGAGTCAGAATGGTTGCGTGCTAAAGGCTGGAGTCAGACGGAATGGCAACTCACGCGAGAAAAGTGGGAGAGTAGATCTGCCGTCAAATAACTTCAACCAGACTCACTAATAAGCGAGAACTGAAATTTTTCGTCGTCCGCGATCGCGCCCTAATATCCTCCCCCAAGAGTAAAATGAGTCGGAGGGACAAAATTTTGTATCCAAACACTTCCCACTGAGGTAAACTCGCACTAAGATGCTTGGGTAGGATATTAAAATCTTGCCAATTCTTCTAAAATCCGGGAGTGCATCCAGCCTTAAGTCCTGGGGACTGGGGATGTAGAACCGACAAGCCGCGATTCAACCGTCAACCATTTGTTTGTTAAGATTGGAGTTTTAAGTCACCGTGAACTTGACCGATAACTTAAACGTTAAGAATATACGCAGCGAAGTCGCCCGGATGCGCGAGGAGCTACAACTTCGCGAACAACTGGTGCAGCAATTGTCGCAAGAACTCTTCCGCTTGGTGAAGGGGAATGCTAATTTTATGCCGCAGCCGGAGGTTTCCGAGCGCCATCAGTCGGAGATGCGGGCGCTGCGCGAACAGTTGCAAGAGGTCGAGCAGCAGGTTAAGTTTTATCAACAACAGATTACGGTGCGCGATCGCGAAATTTATCAGTTGCGCCAGTCCGTCCAAGAATTAACAGACCGCAGCCGCACCTTAGAGAAAACGATTCAGGAAATGCCGCAAATCTACCGCCGCAAGTTTGCCGAGCGAATCGCGCCGGTTCGCGAAAGAATCGAGCAGCTACAGCGGGAGAATCGCCAATTGCACGCAGAGCTTCAGAGCGTCAGTTATCGCTTAGCAGTGAAGAATCGGCGCACCAATAGTAAGGTCGATCTGCCGACGTTTTCCCGTCCGATTCCCGGCCCCATCCCCGCTTTAAGCCCGGTTCCCATTAGCCTGCGCGCGCTTTGATTAATGAATAATGAATAGTGAATAATGGAATCGCCTAGTCGTTGAGGACAAGGTAAAAGATACGCCCTCATGACTAATAACCGATCGCTGAAATGACTGCCTCTGAAAAGATAGAGCGATTTTTTTGAAACCAGAGGATAGTATTTAGCCGCAAGAGGGACTCGAGCCTTTATTCCTCGAGTAATTCTCGCACTCGGATGGCGGTTCCGGGAGCGAGGAGAACGCCGTTGCGATAGTGTCCGGTGGCGACGATAACGTTGCTGTATCCCGGTAAGCGTTCGATGATGGGGGCGGGACGACCTTCGGGGCGGGGGCGCAAACCCGACCAACTGCTGAGGATTTGGGCTTCTTCGAGTTCGGGACAAAATGCGATCGCGCTTTGCCGGACTTCTTCAAGCAAGCTCGCTTCTGCGGTGACGTTGCCCTCGGAATCGGGAAATTCAACGGTTGCACCCACCCAATATTCGCCTTCACCGAGGGGGACGATGTGAACGTCGTCGCCGGTAATGACGGGTTGAAAATGCGAATCGCCGAGGGGTTGGGGAAGCTTTAAGTGAAGCGCTTGCCCTAAAACGGGTCGTAGGTCATAGGAAGAAGAAAGGGACGGCCCGATCGCGGCAGTCAGGGGAGTCGAACCTAAACCCGCCGCTACGATTAATCGGTCGATTTCTAGGGGGGTATCCCCCACTTGAAGGGCAATACAGCGGCGCTCTGGAGCGTCATTGAGGGCAGTTGATTCAATTTTTTGAATTTCACAACCAAAGGAGCAGCGAACGCCGCGTAGTTGGGCAGCAGCAGCGAGGGCGAGAGTGAGGGCGGTGGGATCGACTTGGCGATCGCGGGGCGAATAGATAGCGCCGATCGCGCGATTGCATTGAACTTGAGGGCAGCGCGCTTGCAGGCGATCGCGATCCCAAATTTCCAATGGCCAACCCTCAGCAAGGCGCTTTTCTTGTAACTTTTGCCAAGATTCCAGGTCATCTCCGGCAAAACGTAACAGCAGAATTCCTTGACGATTGAAGGGAATGGTCAGTCCGGTGAGGCGTTCCAGTTCGGGAATCAGGGTTTCGTAGCGCTGGATGCTAGCACTGCGTAACTGCCATGCCCTGCCTTTAGTTTTGCGGCTGATGGCTCCCATGAGAACTCCGAGCGCGGATCGAGTTGCGCCAGAAGCGGGAGTAGCGCGATCGCACCAAACAATTTCCCATTCATCGAGCGCGCTCAACTCGTAAGCAATCGTCGCTCCGACAATGCCACCGCCAACAATCGCCAAGCGTCGCATCTAAGACTTAAGATTGCGAAGGAATCAACTTCAGAAACGCATCAAAATCTTTGAGGGCTTCTTGATACTGCTGGCGAGCGAGAGGATAATTGCGTTCCTTCGCTGCGCTGTCAATATTGTTGAGATGCTGGAAAACTTCATCGGCAGCTTTTGTCGCTTCGGGTTGGTCGTTGGGAAGGAGACTGCGCGATACATAGCTCATGCTACCTCGCAATTGACCCAAGGGGCCGTGAATGAAGTTGCGCGCAAAAATCCAATTTTCCTTTTCAATCAAGGTTTCGAGTTCATCCATTCTCGATCGCGCCGTCGTAATCGGAGTCATGTAGCGCTCGATCGCTGCAATGGTATCGGGGGTATAAGTGGGTGGGGCTTTCGCCTCAGTCGCTCCGCCGCAAGCGACGAGAACGGTTGCGACAACCGCCAAAACTACAGAAAAAATAGCTCGCAAAAGTTTCATAACTTTCTAATTCATCAATATTCTGAACTTGCAATCGGGAGGGTCAAAACCTTCCAATACAATCGTAGGATACAGGGGCCTAAGAGTAGCAAAACATCAATTGAGGCCGCGATCGCTCCTACTGAAACTTAACTTAACGTTCTATTACATTCTGTCTTTACAGCCCGTCACCCTTCAGACGGAATTTACTGCCCCGAGGGGGGTAAATAAACCCCAATCCCATTGTGGACGCGGGCGGCAGTGGACGGATCGCGATCGATGAGGTGTCCGCCCAGGAATAGGGAAGTCGAACTGCCGCCATCGAGGTTGAGGGCATTGACAAAACCGAGCTTTTGTGTTAGCTGTGCGAGTTCGGCGAGAGTCGGGCCGCGACGGTTGGGGGGGTTATGGATAGCCGCGATAACAATCGTGCCGCGATCGCTCGTTGCAATGATACTGCGCGGAGCGGCTTCTTGGTTAAAAGCGGCGCTAAACTTCTCATCGGTTGCATCCAGGACAATTTGGCGATTGAACAGCAACAGCGGCCCAGCGCCGATAATTTGAGGGTAATTAGCGAAATCGGGCGGAAAGGTTTGACTGTCGATGGCGACGGGCGTTCCGGGGGCAAATGCGTCGAAGGAAGCGCTATTAGAGCGCAGGGCGAGGATGTAGCCGCCGGGAGGGATGGGAAAAGCGGTTTTGCCGTGTTCGCCGCCGGGATAGCGTTCCAGGACGAGATCGTTTTGTACCAAAACGACGATTTCGCCATCGGTGAGGGGCGTGTAATTAATGCCCCATTCCGGCGTGTAGCGGGCAATTCCGGCTTGCACGTAGCCGCTATTGAGATGGGTAATCGGGAGTCGCTGACCCGTGGCGGTTGTAACCGTTTCTTGGAGCGTCAGGCGATCCACTTTAACATTACCGCGATCGTCCCACGCGATCGCGCCCCGGTGGAGGATCGGCCCGGAAAACCAGCGTCCGTCGCGCCGCACTGCCCCTAAAGGCTGGCGAATATTGCGATTGAAAAAGCCCCCATTAATCGCCGCCACCGCCTGCCAAGTCCTGCCCATTTTGACTAACGGTTCGGTTCCCGTCATGCCTTCGGGGTTGCCCCAAATCGGGCGCAAACCAATGCCAGAGCGGGGATCGAGTTCTAGGGAGGTGACAGGAAAGCGGTTCTGTCCGACGCTGACTTGTTGAGAACGCCAAATTACGCCCGGTTGCCAGACAATAGCGCGTTCGACGAAGGCATTGGCGGTAATATCGACAATCAAACGATTGGGAAGGGTAGAAACTTTTAAGTGCTTACTTTCCGGAATTTTTAGCCGCAGCGTCACCTGCGAACCGGAGGATTCGACTTTGAGAATTTTGGCTTCGGCGTTTTCGAGTTTGGCTTTAAGGAAAGGGAGAACCGATTCTAGCTTTTTGCCGAGGGCGGTAATTTCGGAGGAAGGCTGCGCGGAAAAACGTTGGATTAAAGCGGGATCTGCGGTTCCGGTGAAGGTGAGGGTTGCGGTATTTTCTTCTTCATCGACTTGCCAAAATGTAGCGCGATCGAGGTCGATAACGAAACGCTGTCCCCCTTCTCCTTGTCCTTCGCGGATATTAACCACTTTTGCCGGTTGCGAGGTTAAAGTCAACGTCTCCCCGGAAACCTGCCATTTCAGATTGCTCTGGGGAGCAAGAAACGAAAGATCGAGGTAGCGGTAGGGATTGCGAAAGAGCGTTTTGAGGAGAATGGGAGAAGTTTGAGGATCGGAGAACCAATTGACGGGTTGAATGTCTGGATTGCTCGAATTTAGCAGTTCGATTCCCAACCAAGCCGCCGCCGTATCGCTAATACCAAAATGTTGCTCGTTACCTTCTTGCCAACGCAACCATGCGACGGGCAGCGTTTTACCGTTGAGGGAAATTTGAGTGCCTTGTTGCAGAACTTGCGGCGGGAGTTGGGCAATAACTGGAGGTTGCGCTGCGGGGGCGGGGGTAGAAGCGATTTTTAAGGTTTGGGACGCGGGGATGGCACGGGGAAGGGTAGTCGCGGCGGAAAGCGGAATTTCGCGCGCTACGGGGGCGATTTCGTTACTACTGGCTTGAGAGGCTTCCGCTGACTGTTTTTTGGAGTTTCTAGCCTCGGCTAGAGAACAACTTGCAGAACTAAAGAATAAAGCCGCTAACAAAAGACTAAACGGGAGGCGAGTTCGTTGGTTAGTGCTGTGAGGGAAGGTTGCGAAGATATTCATCGAAACTTGCTCGTGATGTTAGAGGCGATTGCAGCTATAGAATCCCCAGCATAGCTTAACGGAGGTGGTGTTGCGGGGAGGGGAAGGTCAATTGCGATCGCGCTTAATCGTAGATCGCCAATTCTGAAAATACAACGCGATCGCGATGCTGTATTAATTTAACCGAAGTGGCAGAGGCTTAAATCTACGAGGGCTTTTAGGTTGAATAGCTTATAAAGAATTGTTGCTTAAACGACTTATTTTAAGTTGTTTTAAGAAATATCTAGCCCGCCTTAATCAATGGTAAAACGCGATCGCGTAACCCTTGCTTTTCGATCCTCTGCCCAATCCTCCGTTATCGCGCGATCGCGCCATCACAGGAAGAATCTTCGCGCGCGGCAGTCGTTGAGCAAGTGCAATCTCGACGAATCGTAAAAGCGATGTTAGAATCCTGAAATCTTTATCAAAATCATCGAGTATGCCCCCAGGAAAATCCTTTTTAGCGACGGCATTAACGACAATGGCTTGCGTTGTAGGTAGTTCTGCAATTCTATTACAAAACCCCATCGTTAAAGCCGCCGATATTAAAGATGAGGGTGATTTTTCCGTCATTTACGAAACGCCCCAAAACCCAGAGTTTGCTCAGCTTAGCCAAGATTTGAAGAAATCAAACTTCTACAATGAATTGGTCGCTTGGTTAAATGAAAGCTATGCCCTCCCGCAGGATATTCCGATTTACTTTGAAGAATGCGGTGAGGAGAATGCCTTTTATGACCCCTCAGAAGTCAAAATTTCGATGTGTTATGAGTTGATCCAAAAATACGTCAATATTTTTGCAGAAGGTGCAACTTCTCGAGACGAGTACCTCGCTGAAGTTATCGATGCAGGCTACTTCACTTTGTTACACGAACTCGGTCATGCTTTAATCGACCAGTACGATTTGCCCGTACTCGGAAAAGAAGAAGATGCAGTCGATAATTTAGCTGCGATTCTACTCATCGATTGGGATGAGGCGGATTCTGCCATTTCGGGAATGTTACAATTCGCTGTCGATGCTGAAGAAGAAGCCGAGTTTGAAGAACTTGCTTATTGGGACGAGCATAGTTTAGGCGAACAGCGTTTTTATAATATGGCTTGTCTGATTTATGGTAGCGATCCGGCAACTCATGAGTATCTCGTTACCGAAGAAATACTACCTGAAAGCCGTGCGGAACGCTGCGAACTGGAGTACGCACAAGCAAGTAACAGTTGGAATACGCTGTTAGAACCTTATCAAAAGGAGTAATCAACGAAATCATTAAGCTTTCAGTATCAAACGAAATGGGGTTTGAGCATCTGTCGAACCCTCGTTAAAAGTCGATTAGAAAGTTTATAGGGGCGCGTTTATCAAAACTTTGGTGACTACCGCGAATATTAAAGTCTGAAAACGCGCCCTTACTCAACCTACTCTACCGATTTAAAAAATCAGCAATTCGGAAATTAAGCGAATGTCATATCCCCCTGCATCGAAGGATATAAAATTGCTCTAGATTAGCTTGATAGCGCGGAAGGTGAAGTACATTCCCATCACGATTGTGGTGAAAGCAGCCAAAATTCCAAAGTAAGCGACAACAGCCATGATTATTCTTGCTCCTAAAGCGGTTTTTTAACTCGAAAACGAGAACTTTAGGTATTGTATCCCAGGCGGCGATCCCTGCTTAACGGCTCAGAGATTGCTGTTCGCTCTGGAGGTGCTGCGCGAACTCGTCGATGGCTTGTAAATACTGTTGTGGCGCGACTTCGGCAACATTATTATGACCGGCATCGGGAACGAGGAGCAATTTTTTCGGTTCGGGGGCGACCTCAAAGAGTGCTTGACTCATCGTATAGGGTACAGTGCGATCGCTAGTACCATGAATCAACAAAATGGGTATTGACAAAGGCCGTAGTTTGTGTATTGAATCGAAGCGTTGGCTGAGGAGCAGGGAAACGGGAAACAGAGCATAAATGCGCTGAAAAGCGACCATTTCTTGCATTGAAGTAAACGACGCTTCCACGATTAAACCGCCGAGTTGGGGATGGCGCGCTGCTAACTCAATCGCCACCGCACCCCCCAAAGAATGTCCGTAAAGAATAATTGTTTGGGGAGCGATTTGTCGGGTTTGCAGCAAATAATCCAGCGCCGCGCCCGCATCTTCGTACACTTGCGCCTCCGTCGGGAAACCGCTCGTACTCAGACCGTAACCGCGATAATCGAATAAGAAGACATTAAAACCCAGACTGACAAAACGAAGCGCCGCACCCAAATTGCCACTAATATTACTGCCATTGCCGTGGCAATAAAGGATTGTGCCTCGGGCGGGCGCAGTCGCGGGCAACCACCAGCCGTATAACTGCCCCGGTGCGTCATCAGGAAGGGATAATCGAACTTCTTCGTAACGCGCCCCAAAATCGCTCGGAGTCTGCGTTATGGTCGCAGTCGGAAAAAAGATGAAACGATTTTGCCACGCTCGCAGCATTAAGCAAAGCGAAAGATACGCGACTAAAACCGCGCCAGCGACAAATCCTAACATTTTCGATTTCCTCGAGAACAGCAACACAAAAGCGCGAAAACCTCAAGACAAATTCCTCAATCGAACTTCGGCTTTGGAATATGCCAAGTCGTAGCTTTCTCGTAAGCGTAAGCCACTTGTAGTAACAAATCTTCTCGTAGCGCCTTACCAATTAGCTGCATTCCAATGGGCAGTCCTCGCGAGTCGAAGCCGCAGGGAATACTCAATGCGGGCAAACCGGCTAAGTTCACCGGAATCGTCATCAAATCGGAAAGATACATACTCAAAGGATCGTCGGTTTTTTCTCCGACTTTAAATGCTGTTGTCGGCGAAGTCGGACACACCAAAATATCGACCTTTTCAAAAGCGGTATCGAAGTCCTTTTTAATCAACTGCCGCACCTTCATCGCCTTCAGGTAATAGGCATCGTAATAGCCTGCGGAGAGGGCATAAGTTCCCAACATAATGCGTCGTTTGACTTCGGTGCCGAAGCCTTGCGCGCGCGTTTTTTTGTACATCGAAATCAGGTTATCCGGTTCTTCGGCGCGGATGCCGTATTTCACCGCATCGTAACGCGCTAAATTTGCCGATGCTTCCGAAGGCGCAATGATATAGTAAGCGGGCAAGCCGTAACTAAAAGTCGGACAAGAAATGACTTCAATTTCTGCCCCTAACTCCTGAAGTTCGACAATTGCCTTTTTCACCCGTTCTTCGACTTCCGAATCGATACCGCTGCCGAAGGTTTCTTGAATCACGCCAATTCTGAGGCGCGATTGCGGGCGAAAGTGAGGGCGCAAGAGTTGAGTGTAATTGGGGAGAGCGGTTTTAATACTGGTAGAATCTTTGTTATCGTACCCCGCGATCGCGCTTAACAAAATCGCTGCATCTTCCACCGTCCTTGCCAGCGGCCCGATTTGGTCGAGGGACGAAGCATAAGCAACCAAACCGTAACGCGAGACTAACCCATAAGTCGGCTTCAATCCGACTACGCCGCAGAGCGCTGCGGGCTGGCGAATCGAACCGCCCGTATCCGAACCCAAGGCAACGATGCACTCATCTGCGGCTACGGCTGCGGCAGAACCGCCGGACGAACCACCGGGAACCCGCGATAAATCCCAAGGATTTGCCGTTACCTGATAACCCGAGTTTTCCGTCGAACTCCCCATCGCGAATTCATCTAAATTCGTCTTACCGACGGGGACGGCTCCGATATCCTTTAACTTTTGGGTAACAGTAGACTCGTAAGGCGGGACAAAATTTTCTAAAATCCGAGAGCCACAAGTCGTCGGGATACCCTTGGTGCAAAGATTGTCTTTCAAACCAATTGGAATCCCAGCTAGGAGTCCAATTTCCTCACCTGCGGCAATTTTCGCATCCACTTGCTTAGCCGTCGCAAGGGCTAGATCTGCGGTGACGTGGAGAAAGCTATGCAGTTTGGGTTCTAGCTTCTGAATGCGCTCTAGCGCTTCGGTCGCGAGTTCGACGGCAGTACGCTCTTTACGGACTAACTGTTTGTTTAATTCGCGGATAAATGACATTCGCTTCTAAGGAGAGCCAAGGGATTCAAATTAACAGTTTACAACCAATTGAAAATTCAAAAAAATGGGCTGCGCTTCGGGGTCGCAACCCAATAGAGTTAAAGGCAGCGATCGCGCTTAGTCTCGACTATTGAGCGCAATCAGCAGTCTTAAAATAAAGATAAACAGGTTGATATACGTTAAATACATCGACAGCGCCGCCAGCAGGTTTTGGTCGTCGCGGTAGGTGCGGGGCAAAATGTAGAAATCGACCACCGACGCACCTGCAAACAGCACGACTCCCACGCCAGAGATAGCAATCTCTATCCAACTGGGCGTGCCGAAGCCAAAAACGGTAAAGAGCAGTTGAACGATTAAGACGACAAACAGCGCGATAATGCCGATTTGCACGGTTTGCGTTAGCGCCAGTCCATCTTTGTCGGAAAGGTTAGAACCGATACTGCGCGCCGCGATAAAAGTTATCCCGCAGGCGATCGCGGCGACTCCTACGCCCTGAATGCCCACTCCCGAAGTTCCCAGCGCTACGGCGACAAGCCCGCTGAGGGTATAGCCGGAAAGCAAGCTGTAGAGCGCGAGTAAGGGGAGGGCGACGGTATTATTGCCGCGTTCGGCAATCCCGCGCACGACGAAGTAAAGAGCGAATTCGGCAACGAGGGCAATCCAGAAGGTTGTCATAAACAAACCGGGATTGTTGCCCAACATCCCGAGTCCGCCGTAAGTACCGACAGCGGTTAAAACCAGCCCGCCGCCAAGGAAAGGTAAAGCTCTGGGGATGACATTCGGGCCGAGTAGCGCTGAAGATTGCGCTTGGCGAATGGCATCGCGAAAGTTCGTTGTATTAGCCATATCTCACAGAAATGTCGATCCGAATCGGTATAGGTTGAACTACTACTAGCATAGTCTTCAGAGCCGGGAAATGGTTGGGGCAATACGCTGGGTTGGCAATGCGCTGCAATTCTGGAGAGGAAGGCACTCCTATCGCATCGTTAAATATATTTAACAAGCACTGGATAAAAATCACCGTTTTCCCTGAAGGGTTGTGATAGTCTGAAATGGCATATTTCCGATCGCTGTGCATCGACCCCTGGCGCTATGATTTCCCCGGCCGCACCTACCCCAAGCCCAAACGAAGATAGTCCTTCTGGAGTTCTCCTGGCGAAGGGATTGACCGAAAAATCGACGAATTATAAAAAGCTGATTGCGGCGGTTTTGGGCTGGACGGGAAAGGAACCTTTTCTGACGCAAATGCTGTGCAAGTTAATCGTGGATGCCCCGGATAAGCCATCAGAAGGCGGTGAAGGGGAATGGGTCGATAACTTGGTGCGATCGCAATGGCTGGAAAATTGGGAAAGTCGCGATGAGCTAAAATCCTTACGAGCGACGCGCGATCGCCTCAGACAGCCCAAACCGCGCAGCATTAAGATGTTGCAACTCTATCGCGAAATTTTGCAACAAGGCGAGATAGCCGCGAATAACAGCGCCGAACAGAAGGAACTGCAACTGCTGGGCTTGGTGGCAAAGCAGGGGACAAAACTGAGGGTTCATAACTGGATTCAAGCCTCGATTTTTAACCTGGAGTGGGTGGAGAACACCCTCGAAAATTTGCACGAAAAAGTCGAGTCCTCGGATGCGGAATTCGTGCAAGGGTTTGCAGAATTAGAACGCAAGCTGTTAATCGCCCAAGTCGATATCCTGGCGCAAACCGATCGCGCGGCGGCAGACGATAGCAGCGTCGCGCAAACCTTGTACGAGGTGTTGCGAGATGTGACGGCAAAGGTTGGCGAAATTCTGGCGGCCGAGCGCACGACGATTTTTCTGCTTAACGAAGATAAAACCGAGTTATGGTCGTTGGTGGCCCAAGGACAAAGCGGCGAATTTCTCGATATTCAATTGCGCATCGGCGAGGGAATCGCCGGTCAAGTGGCAGCCGAGCGGCAGATTATTCATATTCCGGATAATGTGTATAGCGACCCGCGATCGCAGTTGGTTAAGGAGTTTGATAAAAAGTACAACTACCAAACTAACAATATCCTCGCTTTTCCCATTCTCGACGACCATCAAGAGTTGATTGCGGTGATTCAACTCCTTAATAAAGTGCCGCAGGCGGAAACGGCGATGAAAGGGTTTACCGTAACCGATATCGAACGGTTGGCAAAGTGCGTCGTGCCGATTCGCCGTATTTTGGAGATTTGTCAGTCAGCTTATGCGGCGACGAAGAAGGTGCGGGCGACGGCAGCGCTGGCGGAGGCGACGCGATCGCTCGACAGTCTCGATTTGGCCGATGCAACAACCGTATTGCAAACGATCATGCAGGCGGCTAAAAAGCTCATGAATGCCGATCGCTCGACTTTATGGCTAGTCGATCGCGATCGCGGCGAGTTATGGACGGAATTGCCGCAAAAAGTTATTATTCGCTGTCCCATCGGCGTAGGGTTTGCCGGGAAAGTCGCCGAAACCCGCAAACCAACAATTATTCCCTTCGATCTCTACGATAATCCTCACGCAACAAATGCGAAGAAAACTGACGAAAAAACACGCTATCGCACTTGTAGCTTATTATGTATGCCGGTGTTCGGTCCCGATGGCGAATTGTTGGGCGTGACGCAACTGGTGAACAAGCGCAAGCCGGGAACGAATCTGGAGTACGATCCCGTCTCTTGGCCGATGGTGCCGGATTATTTTAAGGCGAGTTTTGATAAGAACGATCGCCAATCGATGCAGGTGTTTAACGAACGAGTCGGTGCAATTCTTAATTACGTCCGCACCCACCAAGCGGCTAAGCGGAGTGCTGAGGAAACGCCGCGAGAGACGTTCTATCAAGCGCTGGTTTTGTTGAGTGAGGCGATCGCATTTCGCTCGACCTCCAGCTACGAAACGCTTTATGCTTGGCTGGAATTGATTGGTACTGCCCTTCGCCAAGCAGTGAATTGCGAGGCTGTAACGATCTTTTTGTTCGATCGCGCGGCTCGGGAATTGGGAACGTTAGTGGCAGATTCGCCGGGAGATGCGGTTCGCGAAACGATTGTACCGTGCGATCGCGGTTTTGCGGCGCGGGTTCTGGCCGATCGCTCGGTGCGGCTTAACAATAACCTCGACAGCGATCCCGCCGCGCTACGATCGGAGGAATACCAAACCGTCAAAGCAACTTCCCTGCACCACATTCTCTTATTTCCTTTTTTTGATAGCGCGGAAATGCCTGTGGCGATTATTCGCTTTCTCAATAAACTAAACGATCCGCTCGTTGCAGGCGTTCCTCTTTCCGAGCAAATCGATCCGGAGGGATTTCTTAAAGCCGATGCGAGATTGCTTCACAAGCATCGAGAAAACCTTCTTCCCTTACTCCTCGCCTGCCAAACTTTCTACAGCAACATTCGACAGCATTAAGAGCGCTGCCGGGATGAACAATTGCTCTCATTTTTAATTTTACTTAAGTAGCGTCGCTAATTCGTTAGTCGAGGTTCCTAAAATGCGCGCCAGCATTCCGATTTCGTTATTGCTGAAGCCGTCTCGAATTTCAATGAGTTCCTGAACGCTTTTGCCGAGGATTCTTGATAGCACTTTCAGTTGCTCGTTACTGACTTCCTTGCCGCGATAAATATCCCGCAATTCTTCGGGAGAAAGGCGGTAGGAGTTACAAAAGAAAATAAATTCTTTATCGGGGACATTTAATTCTCTTTGGCGATCGCGCAATAGATAAGCAATCGCTCGCGTTCCGTGTTCCGGGCGCTTAGCTTGCTCTAAATACTTTTGAATCAGTTGATTGACTTGGTTCGGCGTTTTTCCCGATCGCTTCAAAATATCCAGACAAGCGATATGGAGGGCTTTGGTTAAGACTTCCTTTTCTTCCCGCAACTGCTCGCTTTCATTGAACGTTTCGACAATCCGCGAGGCAAATTCGGGCGTACAAAACCCTACATCCAGATTATCGTAAGTAACCGCGATGTAGGCACGGTCTGGGTCGAATTCGATCTGAATGGTTTGGCTGTTTTGCGTCATTAATCTAAAGACTCTTGCTTGATGGCGCGAATGGGCAAAACCCAAGGCTTGAAGGATTAGCTCAACGTCGAATGCTAGCGAAAAGTGAAATGTTGTTTGTATCGCGATCGTCAATCGTTTTGACGCATTTGCGTGCAATCTCCCCGTTTTTGCTGCCTTCTGACTTTTTCAGGCCGTTGGAAGTCGTATTGTGTTCATTATGCTCGCGATCGCCGGTCTTGTCCAGTCGAAGTTTGACTGAGAGCCTTCCCGCTCGGTCGTCCAAGCCGCTGCAAGCTTTCTACAAATCATTGTACGCCATTACAAAGAAATTACTGAAATAGCACTAATTTATTTTTATTTGAGAAAAAAGATGAAAATATAAGTAAAAATACGGACGAGTGAATTTTTTGATAGATTCTACGGTCAAGTCCAGATAACCGATCCGCTTCTTTCCCCCCCTCCTCGAAAAAATCGCCTACTCTAAAGATTAAGGTAACAATCTTTAGCAAAATTTCAACCAACGACTCATGGCACTATTTGGATTTGGCAAAAAGTTAACCCTTCCCTCGGAAGCAGAAGCTTTACCGGGGCGCTCGGAATCGATGTCGGTTCCCGCTCAGCACTACGTTAACAGCAATCCCCTCAAGCCTCCCTTTCCCGAAGGCTTAGAGACCGCTATGTTCGGCTTGGGATGCTTCTGGGGAGCAGAGCGCAAATTTTGGCAGCAAGAGGGCGTTTTTGTCACGGCAGTGGGTTATGCAGCAGGCGTAACTCCAAACCCGACTTATCAAGAAGTCTGTTCGGGAAGAACGGGTCATAACGAAGTCGTTCTGGTCGTTTTCGACCCAAAAATTATCGACTATTCAGAGTTGCTGAAAGTATTTTGGGAAAGTCACAACCCGACTCAAGGAATGCGCCAGGGTAATGATACTGGGACGCAGTATCGTTCCGGTATTTATGTTTACAGCGATCGCCAACGCCAACTGGCAGAAACTTCCAAAGCCTCTTACCAAGAAGCTTTAAGTGCAGCAGGCTATGGCGAGATTACCACCGAGATTCTCGATGCTCCCGAATTCTACTACGCTGAAGCTTATCACCAGCAGTACCTCGCCAAAAATCCCAACGGCTACTGCGGTTTAGGGGGAACCCAGGTCAGTTGTCCGATTCCGACGGCAGTTCCCGCGCCTTAGAGAATCGGTTCGTTCCTCGCGATTGTACACAATAGCAAAGGTCAGAATTGCCGATTGTAGGGACGAATGCTGATTCGTTCCTACATCTTTAAGCTCTCCGCCAAGAACGGTAATGCTCGCTCTGTCCTAAACTTTCTTCCATCTCGAATAGCAGCCGAGCCGTATTTTTAAATAATGCTTGCTTGATTTTAGAGATATATGCTAAAATAATAAACCGTTACGGACGCATAGCTCAGTTGGTTAGAGTACCACGTTGACATCGTGGGGGTCACTGGTTCGAGTCCAGTTGCGTCCATTCAAGGCTACAGAAGGTTTTCAGCGATTTGTACCTTCTAATTTGTATCGTGCTAACTTCTAATGCGACTAATTTGTGTCTGAAGCATTAGGTTTACTATACGACTCGCGAGACTCAGTTTATTTCATTATTTAGCCGCTGGAAGTAGGACGGTAAAGGTCGTGCCGCGATTGAGGACGCTGCTGACGCTAATCTGTCCGCGATGGCTTTCGACGATCGCGCGCGCGATCGCGAGTCCCAATCCCGTCCCCATTTCGCCTTCAGGATCCCTAGCCCGCGCCGGATCCACCCGATAGAAGCGCTCGAACAAATTAGGAACCGCAGATTCGGGAATGCCCGCCCCAGTATCGCGCACCTGCACCTGCAACCAAGTCGTGCGGTCTTTTTTGACGCGCTGCAACTCAACTTCTACGGCTGCTTCTTGCCCCTGTTGGCTGGATACTTCTTGTAAATTAGCGTGTTCGAGCGCGTTGCTAATTAAGTTGGTAAACAAACGCGCCAACCGATCCCAATCGCCCTTCGTCTCAAAAACCGCTTCGCCCAAAGCACAAGCTTCTTCTTCGGGTTCGACAATGCGCGCCGACAGATAAATTCCTTGCTGTTCGGCGATAAGGCGCTGTTCTTCAATCGCTTCAATTAAAAGCGCATCGAGGGGTAACTCTTGTTCGTCGCCTAGCAGCATTCCGCTATCGGAACGGGCTAAAAATAACAAATCGTTGGTTAAGCGCCCCAAGCGGCGCGTCAAGCGTTCGATCGCTTGGAGTTGGCGTTGCCGTTGTTGCGGTTCGGCATCGGGGTAGGCGAGGGCAGTTTGGACGTTGGTTTGAATTGTTGCGATCGGATTTCTCAGTTCGTGGGAAGCATCGGCGGTAAATTGTTTTAAGCGCTGGTAGGAATCGCGCACGGGTTGAATGGCTAGCCCCGATAGCCACCAACCCACCCCGGCAGAGCAGCCGACCATCGCGATTGTTGCCGCGCTTAAGTCTACAATCAGTTGGTGGATCGGTTTGGTGACTTCAAACCAAGGATGGCTGACGCGCAGGTAGCCAATAATCGCCCGCTGGCGCAGGGGTTCGGCGATGTTGCGTTCGATTGGTTGCGTAACTTGTCGCAGAAGTGTATTGCCGGGGACGCGAACGGTATGACCTCGCGAGTAGGGTTGTAGGGGAAGCTCGAGGGGTTCGGGAAAGGTAGACCAAAGTAGCTGTCCGTTGGAGTCGAACCATTCAATCTCAATCCGATCGTCGCCCACAACTTCGACATTGCGATCGAAATTGACTTTCGCGCCTGCTTCGGTTTGGAGAACGAGCGATCGCTCCACAACCTCGACGACATGATTGAGCGTATCGTCAATGCGATCGATCAACGTACTGCGGACATACCCATAAACCCCTGTCGCAAAGACAAGCAGCAACAGCGCCGTAACGCCTGCATACCAGAGTGCTAAGCGACGGCGAGTTGCTTGAAACATTAACGAACCGTTGGACATCGGGCAAACGCCCCTCGGACTCCGTTAGCTCAACCCTTGGGGACTTTCCATCCAATCGAAGATGCGATCGAGTTGTTCGAGCGTGACTAAGCCATACTGCCACAAAATCATGGGGAGAGGGCTAGGGCTTCTTTTATACTGGCGTTCGGCAATCGCGATCGAATCCGTTGAAAGCGCTAATTCTTCTTTAAGGAAGCGAATAAATCGACGATAAGTCACTGGTTTCATCATGGTATTTCACCACCCGGTTTTTAAAATTTTGAAAAGTATTAAACTGAGATTTTATCTAGCAACTTCAGTAGAGACCGAAGGCAATGCCCATCGGTTCCGTATCGTTTGGTTAACTTGACGATGGGTTCATCGAGCGATGCCGTTGAGCTTCGCTATCACTGGAAACCGCGATCGCTCGAGAAGACCTCAAACGCTGTCCTTGGTTCTTTCAGAACAGAAGTTTTCGCAGTATCGTTTTTGCGAATACAACTCCTCTCGATCGCCGGTCTTTTATCGCCCCAATAGCCTATCGAGTGAGGCCGATCTCACACCTAAATTCCGAGGCTGACTACTACCGCCACCAGTTTACTCGTCTCGTCTCGCGAAATCGAATCGGTTTGCGAGGCGTGTTGGAAACTTAACCGTACATCTCATCCGAACGATCTCAGAACTCAATGTAGGATGTTAATCGCGTCAGGCTCACTTGGTTGCGCATCATTCTACCATCATTTTTGCGTGACAATTCTACCTATAAAGAAAGATATCCTTTAGAATTGATTGAAGCTATCTTAAGCGATCGACGATCGGGCTGAAGTCTCGGTTTCCAATTTTGAAACGGAATCGAGCCGTAGAGGAAGTTAAAGATAGAAGCCAATCGAGCCGACACAAACGATTTATTGTCCGCTTGCATCTGCCCCCAAGCGAAGCTCGACACCATCGCCAATTTTCAACCCCAACTCTTCAGCGCGCCCCTCCCGCAGTTCGATCACGCCATCGATGGGTTCTGCCGGACCGTAAGTGGGGCAAGGATCGTCGGTGCAGGGCGGTGCGGTGACAATCGCGCGAATGACTCCCTGGCGAACAAACACCATATCCAGCCCCACCGGTACGTTTTTCATCCAAAACCCAACTTCCCGCGCTGGAGTAAAGGGAAATAGCATTCCTCGATTATCCGGCAAGCGATCGCGAAACATCAGACCGAGGGACTGCTGGGCGGAAGTACGCGCTACCTCCAACTCAATCGTTTCGCCGCCCAAAACCGCTGTGGCTTCAATCGGTAACACCTGTCCTCCCGGTGGTGTTGAAATGATAGACGTACCTGTACTCGCAGAGTTGGAGCTACTAGGAGTCGAACCCGGAGTCGCACAACCGAACATGAATATGCTAATCGCTAGTATGGTACTCAGTTTACCCAGCCCGCAGAAGTTTTTTTCTTTTTCGATTGGCAATTGTCTTTCATTCTTCATTCATTTTATTTCCCATTCATTCTCAATTTTCCATTATCGAATGGCCCTGACTTAAAGCTGGTGGGCGCTGCCCACCCTACGAAACTTCATTCATTCTATTTCAATCTTTATTCTCAATTTTCCATTATTGAATGGCCCTGACTTAAAGCGGGTGGGCGCTGCCCACCCTACAAAACATCTAACTCTTCATTCATTATCAATTATCCATTATCAATTAATAACTAGGTTTCCCGAAGAACGTAACCTACGCCTCGTACCGTCTGAATCAAACGCTTCTCGCCTTCATCTTCAATCTTAAGACGCAAGTAGCGAATATACACCTCAATCACGTTCGACTCCCCTAAAAAATCGTAGCCCCAAACATTCTCGAGAATTTGCTCCCGCGTTAAAACCTCGCGAGGATGACCCATTAAATACTTTAACAACTCAAATTCCTTCATCGTCAAATCGATGCCCCTGCCGTTCCGAAAAGCACGGCGCGTTGATAAATCGAGGCTTAAATCGCCAAAGCGCAACTGTTCGCTTTGGGTTTCTGGCGGTTGTAGGTAGAAGCGAACTACCTCTAAAAACGTTTGCCGACAATTCAACTTCAACAGATAGTCATCTGCCCCTGCTTCCAGACAAGCAATGCGAGCTTCCACCGAGTCCGTTGCCGTCAGCATCAGAATGGGAATGCGATTGCCGCTACTTCTAATTTGGCGACACAATTGCAATCCCGCATCGCCTGCAAGAGCTTGATCCAATACCATCATCGCTGGTTGAAGTTCGTTGACGCGGTGCAGTCCTTTGTTTGTATCGGTGACAATGGCTGTTGCGTAGCCTGCTTCTTGCAAATCGAGGCTTGCCTGTTGCGTAAAGTCCTCATCTGTTTTGACTAACATAACGCAGGGATGGGGGTCAACAGAAGCAACAGACATGGGGGTGAATTATAAATTATGAATTATGAATGCTGAATGCGCTCAATGCTCAATGATGAAAGGGGGACGGGGTGAGAGACTAAAACCTAAGACCTACCCACTATTCGCGATTCCCCGTTAAGGGAGTTCGACGGAAGTCGGCTTAGCAATGTGCGGCAGTCCCCAACCGAGCTTTTCGCGTAAAATGCGGAAAAATTCGGGTCTTTGCAAGCGAATGAAGCGAGCCGAATAGGGCGATCGCTCGACTTCAATGCGATCCTCTGGCAAAATGTAACATCCGCCATTCCCATCGACCACCATAATCATTGGGTTGGGCGTAGCTGGAAAAATCTTGACGGGTTCGCTGTCGGAAAAGACCAAAGCACGCGATGCCAAAGAGTGGGGACAGATGGGTATTAATTGTAGCACTGGCACATCGGGCGTTACGACAGGCCCGCCCGCGCTCAGAGAATAGGCAGTCGAGCCAGTGGGAGTCGAAACAATTACACCATCAGCCGCGATATCGACGGCTGCGTGCTGACCGATTTTAATTTCAAAATGGCACATACTCGTGAGTGGTTCGCGATGGACGACCATTTCGTTGAGACAGAGTGCCTCCCATACAGCTTCATCATTTCGACAGACGCGAACGGTTAGCATCGAGCGCTTTTCGACCCGATAGTTCCCTTCTAACAATTGTTCGAGAACTTTGGGAAGTTGGTTGACATAGGATTCGGTGAGAAATCCCATATGTCCGGTATTAACTGCCAGTAAGGGTAACTTGCAGGGCGCGACTTGACGAAAGGCTGCTAATACTGTGCCATCGCCGCCTAAAACAATTCCAAATGCCATTGTTTCGTCAAAACCCGGAGGAACTAGACCATCGACAGGCGTATGGCAGAGGGGGTTTTCCGGGCGAGCGTATCCGAGGATGCCGCTAAAGCTGGTGGCCATGCAAACCTCGCAGCCCAAACTGGCGAGTTGCTCCTTGAGTTCGTGGGCAACGCGAGTAGCAATGGGTTTAATGTTGTTGTAAATAATGCCTATTTTCGGCACGGCGGATCGTTCCATCTGAAAACCGGGGCTATGTGTTGAATTATCAGCGATCGCGACACCCTCGGGCGCGTTTGTTAAGATTTTGACGCGATTTTCCCGATCTTCCACCCACAAAAAAAGGGCAGCCCAATCGGCTACCCCCATTTTTCAATCGAGTTCCGACAAGCAGAACGTCGATGCTTTTTCGACTCTATGCTTAAGCAGTAGCGGCAGCTTTGCTCTTAGCAGCCAATTCACCTTTAGCATATTTTGCTGCGTAATCTTCCAGCGTCATTTGCTTGATTTTGCTGGCATTGCCCGCAGTACCGAACTGTTGGTAGCGCTCCAAGCAAACTTCTTTCATCATCTTAATCGACGGTTTCAGGAAGTGACGGGGGTCGAAGTTCTTCGGATCTTCTGCCGCCGCTTTCCGGAATGCAGCCGTAATCGCCAAACGGTTGTCGGTGTCGATATTCACTTTACGAACGCCGCTCTTGATTCCCTTTTGGATTTCTTCGACGGGTACGCCGTAGGTTTCGGGAATTGCGCCGCCGTATTGGTTGATGATGGCAATCAAATCTTCGGGAACCGAAGAAGAACCGTGCATGACCAAATGGGTATTCGGTAAGCGGCGGTGAATTTCTTCAATGCGGCTAATTGCGAGGATTTCTCCGGTGGGTTTGCGAGAGAACTTATACGCGCCGTGGCTGGTTCCAATTGCAACGGCGAGCGCGTCAACTTGGGTTTGTTCGACAAAATCGACGGCTTGGTCGGGATCGGTTAAGAGTTGGTCTTTCGAGAGCGCACCTTCAAAACCGTGTCCGTCTTCGGCTTCTCCCATTCCGGTTTCTAAAGAACCCAAACAGCCGAGTTCGCCTTCAACGCTTGCGCCAACCGCATGAGCAACATCAACAACTGCTTTGGTGACAGCAACGTTGTATTCGTAGCTAGCGGGCGTTTTTGCGTCGGCTTCTAAGGAACCGTCCATCATGACGCTGGTGAATCCGTTCCGAATGGCCGAGTAGCAGGTTGCTGGCTCGTTTCCGTGGTCCTGGTGCATCGCAATAGGAAGGTGAGGATAGGTTTCTACTGCGGCGACGATCAGGTGACGCAGGAAGTTTTCCCCAGCATAGCTGCGGGCACCGCGAGAAGCTTGTAAAATCACGGGGCTATCGGCTTCGTTGGCGGCCTGCATGATGGAGATGATTTGCTCCATGTTATTAACATTGTATGCAGGGATGCCGTAGTCGTTTTCTGCCGCGTGATCCAAAAGCAGCCGCATAGGGACGAGGGCCATAAAATATCCTCCTATCTATTTTTTAGCGAGCAGTTGGGCTGTGAACTCAACTATCGTTATTTCTTTTTACTTAGTCAATCTTAAGATAAATTTCAACTTTTGACGCAGGATTTTTGGGGAGGAGGGACGGGGCGAGTCTCGATCGCGGACTTTTAGAGTCAGTGCCATTGCACAATGGATCGTAATCTAGAGAAAATATTGAGGTCATGCCAACCGGCCGCTAAAATTTCTATGAGCAATCCAGAATTTCCGATTGGAGCTAAAGTTAGAGCGATCGCGCTTCCCCCTTACCTGAAAACCGCAGAACCGATGCCGATGCTGCGTCCGCCGGATGTTATCGAAGTCGGTGAGGAAGGAACGGTTCTCGATCGCCGTCCGGGAGGGTTTTGGGGCGTAAGATTCGCTCGAGGCGCATTTTTGCTCGAAAGTCAATACTTAGAGTTAGTTTAAAATCAGGAACCTTCAAAATTGTTGTTAAATTTTTCGAGCAGCCAATAAGTCATCATACCGCCGCGACCTTTGACTTCAATCAATCCTCGCGGTTCGAGGCTGTAAAGATCGCATAAAAGATCGTAAGTTTGAGCGGTGACTTGAATTTTACCGGGAAGGCCGTGAGATTCCATTCTCGAGGCGATGTTGACGGTATCGCCCCAAAGGTCGTAAATAAACTTATTCATGCCGATTACGCCCGCGACAACCGGGCCGCTGTTAATGCCGACGCGCAGACAGAAGGGTTCGCCGTTGTCTTGGTGGAATTCAAGGATGGTTTGCTGCATGGCGAGGGCCATATCCGCGATCGCGCGGGCGCTTTGAAGGCCGGACATTCCACTAAAACCGCCGGCTACCATATACGCATCGCCGATGGTTTTAATCTTCTCGAGGCCGTACTGCTGGGCGAGGCGATCGAAGGCTGAGAAAATTTGATTGAGCATCTTCACCAGATCCGTTGGCGAAGTTCGTGCCGATAGCTGAGTAAAATTAACGATATCGGCAAATAAGATGCTGACTTGATCGAAACGTTCCGCGATCGCCTGCGGTTCTTGTTTCAAGCGTTCGGCAATTCGCTTCGGTAAGATATTCAACAGCAAGCGTTCCGACTTCTCCCGCTCTAAATACAGGGCATCTTCAGCCCGCTTGCGTTGGGTAATATCTTGAGCCGTACCTTCGTAATACATCGTATTCCCTTGTTCGTCCCGCACGACTCGCACGTTCTCCGAAATCCAGATGCGCTTGCCATCCTTACGATAAATGCGAACTTGGAAGCCCGAAACTGCGCCCTCGCGTTCGACTCGTTCGAGCAATTCTACCCGCTGTTGGGGGTGGACGTAGAGTTGTCGCCCGATATGGGAGACGTTTCCGGCCATATCCGCGAAGGTTTCGTAGCCAAACATCTTCACTAAAGCCGGATTGGCGCTTAAATACTGTCCGTCGGGGGTACTCTGGAAAATGCCTTCGGCGGCATTCTCAAAGATGCTGCGATATTTCTCTTCGGCTTCTTGAATGGCTTTAACCACCCGACGGCGCTCGGTAATATTACGGGCGACCCAAATCACGCAATTATCGGGCAGGGGCGAGATGCTGGCAGCAAACCACACCTCGCGCGACTTGGTTGTGTGGGAACTAGAGGGAAGATAGCTCAAATGACTGCTCGAGTCGAGCATTAACGAATATTCCACATAACCTGTCTTGTTGGTTTGCAAGACTTGTTGAATTTGCCGCAGAAATAGGTCTGCGATTTCGTGGGGAAAGACTTCATGGACGGTTTTACCGATGCGATCGTCAGTGGGACTGTAAAGTAGTTCGGAGTTGGTGGCAATAATTTTCACGTAGCGCCCTTCGGCATCAAAAACGCTAATTACGTCTGTCATCGCCGCGAACAAGGCTTTAAGTTCGGCTTCGGATTGGCGCAAGGCGGATTCAATGCGCTGCCGTTCGCCGATTTCGAGGATGAGTTGATGGTTGAGTTGCTGAAGTTCTTCGGTACGCTGGATGACGCGGCTTTCTAACTCTTCATTTAACTGTCTGAGAGTTTCTTCGGCTTGTTTGCGTTCGTAAATATCTTCGACTGTTCCTTCGTAGTAGAGGATTTTTCCCTCGGTGTCGCGCACGGCGCGCGCGTTTTCGGAAATCCAAGTCAGGGTTCCATCGCGACGATAAATCTGCGATTCAAAGCCGACGATCGCGGTACGTTCTTGGATTAAGTCTACAAATTGCTGGCGGCGTTCGGGATTCACGTAGAGTTGTCGTTCGATGGAGCCGATCTCGTTCACGAGTTGCTCTGGGCTGTTGTAGCCGTAAATTCTCGCGAGCGCGGGATTCGCGCTAAGATAGCGACCGTCGGGGGTGGTTTGATAGATGCCTTCGACGGTATTTTCAAAGATGACGCGATATTTTTCTTCGGCTTGGCGCAATCCTTCGATGGCGCGAATGCGATCGCTGACATCAATACCAATGGTAAAGGCGGCGCGTCCTTCGTCGTACTTCTGCGCCACGATTAAATAATGGCGCGTCTGGTTGCCGACGCGGGTGGCAATTTCGCGCGAGACTTCATTGTCACCACAGGCGAAGAATTCGCGCACGAATTCGTCGAAGCTGGAACTGGCTTGTAGGAATCCAATCGGCTGTCCGACGAAGGTTTCGACGCTTAAGCCGAAGGTATTGGCAAGGTGGCGATTGACTCCTAAGTAGCGCAAGTCGGAGCTTATCCAGGAGACGACTCCGGGAACGGCATCGAGGAGGGTGGCGAGTTGATTGCGGGTGGCGCTCAGGTTTTCGCTGGCCCGGACGCGATCGCTGATATCAATGCCGATGATAAAGGCCGCGCGTCCTTCGTCGTATTTCTGGGCGACGATTTGGTAGTAGCGGAGTTTGTTACCGACGCGAGTACAGACTTCGCGCGAGACTTCATAGTCGCCACAGGCAAAGAATTCGCGCAGGAATTCATCAAACCCGGAACTGCCTTGTAGGAAGCCGAGGGGCTGACCGACGAAGGCTTCGACGCTTAAGCCGAAAGTCTTCGCGAGGTGGCGATTGACTCCTAAGTAGCGCAAGTCGGAACTAATCCAAGAAACGATTCCGGGAACGGCTTCGAGGACGGCTTCGAGTTGAGCTTTAGTAGCGCTCAGGCTTTCGGTAGCGCGAACGCGATCGCTGATATCGATGCCGATAGTGAAGGCAGCGCGCCCGCCATCGTATTTCTGGGCGACGATTTGATAGTGTCGTTGTTGGCCGCCGACATTTACAGCAATTTCGTAGGAGACTTCATTGTTATCGGAGGCAAAAAATCCGCGTAGGAAGTCGTCGAAGCCGGAACTGGCTTGCAGGAAGCCGATGGGCTGACCGACGAAGGTTTCGACGCTTAAGCCGAAAGTCTTCGCGAGGTGGCGATTGACTCCTAAGTAATGCAAGTCGGAGCTAATCCAGGAGACGATTCCGGGAACGGCTTCGAGGATTGCTTGCAGTTGGGAGCGCGTCGCTTGCAAGATGTTAGCGGTTTGACGGTGCTGAACGACTTCGGCGATCAGATGGTCGTTAGTATCGAGCAGGGCTGCGGTGCGATCGGCGCATTCTCGTTCGAGTTCGCGTTTGCTGGCTGCTTCTGTCTTTTCGAGGCGTTTTTGTTCGGTAATTTCGCGGACGACCCAAACGACGGATTCATCTTGAACGATCGGGGATAAGCGGACGGAGAACCAAGTTTCTCCGTCGCTGAGAGGGGAGGAGCGATCGCTCGGAAGGCAGTATTCAAAGGCAAGGGTTTCGCCAGTTTCGAGGGTTTTCTGTAAGTGTTGGAGGAAGGCATCGGCTAGGGATGCTTCAAAGAGATCGTGAAGGCATTTTCCGAGGAGTTCGGCGGTCGGTTTGTAGGGATTTTGAGGGTTGGTGGGTGCGATGTTGAGGAATACGCCGCGCGCGTCGGTGATGAAGATGCTTTCTTCGAGGGCGGTGAAGAGGGCGCGCAGTTTGAGACCGTAGTTGAGCATTGCATCTTCCATTTGCTGGCGCGAGGCGATTTCGTTTTGCAATTGGGAGATGGTGACTTCGAGTTCGCGGTTGCGGATTTCGAGTTCGTGACTGCGGCGTACCCACTGGGAAACGTCTTCGAGAACATCGACGAGGACGGTGGAGAGGTTGAGTTGTTCGTTTTCGTGGCCGAGGGAAGGCAGGGGTTTGAGGGCGCGATCGCTACGGGCGACGATTTCAACGAGGTTGGGGGAGTCGATGCGACCGATGTAAATGGGTTGGCTGAGGTGGTGGTTGGTTTCGAGGGTGACGATGCCGTTGGGCGCAATGCAGCGCTGGCTGTAGGCGGCGGCGGCGACGCGATCGAGCTTGAAGGATTCGGCGAGTTCGACGGCTTGTTTCCAGAGTTGGACTTGGGTATAGGCCGCAACCATTGAGGCAGAGGGAAGTTTTTCCGTACCGAACTGTTTCTCGCAATCGGCGATAAACTGGCGATTGCCAGCAGAGTCTAAGCTGGGGAAGTAGGTGCTGAGGCTGTAATGTCCGATCGCGGTTTCGCCGAGTTCTTGCAGTTCGATTTGGCTGAGGTTGAACGCGAGTGTTGGTAACTGCTGGGGGCTAATTCCGGCTTGGTGGAGTTGTTGGTAGAAGGCGATTTGACTGTTGCGGTTGAGGGTGTTGATAATGAGGTCGGGACGGGCGTTCTGGATGCGCGCGATCGCGTCGGTGAAGTCTGTTCTGTTAGGAGCGAGGTAGTCTTCGCCGACGACAATTCCCCCTTGACGTTCGAGTTGCAGCCTCAGCAGCGGATCGTGGAGAACGGCTGCACTTTGGGGGATGGATTTTTTGAGCAGGTAATGGCTGGTTTTGGAAAATAATTCGTCGGAACCGAGGAGGTAGACGCAGTGCTTTTGTTGCTCGAAAAGCCAGCGTGCGGTCAGTTCGACGAGTTGGTTGGGGCAAACGCCGGTATAGAAGATGCGATCGCAGTTGTCTAATTCTTCGTTGGGGGCCGGACACCACAGGAGCGCGTCGTAGCGTTCGAGCCACGGAATCGCCGTTTTACGCTGTTCTACCGTCCACGCGCCAAATAGGGTTGCCATTGCTGGCGATTGCAGGAGCGTTTGCAGTTGGGCGAGATTTTCGATCGCGATCGGTTCGATAGTGCGCCCTAACAGACCGCCCTGTTCGTTGATTTGCGCGATCGCCATTAATGTTGCCGATCGCGCTAGCGAGTCTTCTTTTGAATCGAGAATCCCCACTTGTATCGAGCTATAAACTGATGAATTCGTCCAGTTCGACTCGACCTCTGCGGGACGGTTTAAGACTTCTCTATGCTTAGGATTTAAGTTAGTTTGACCTGACATTGGGCTTAAGTCTTAGAAGCATCCATATTGTGTTTTCAGCGACAGAATTTAACTCGCAATCTTTTGAATTTTATTGCTGCACGCCCAATCCCTGATTGTGTTCGAGATGCCCCTAATTTTAAATACGGTTTTGCCCCTAGCGTTTCCGTCAATTTTTTGACCTAACGCTCTGGCGTATTGGTCTGCCCTGAATTTAAAGTTTTGGTGCTAATGCTTGCCAAGTTCGGCGTTTGGCTGGTTTTTGTAAGTTCCGGCAAAACTCGAGCAATGCACCCGCTCGGCTTCATCATAGCTGAAAACTTCCATCCCATGCCACTGAAATACTCCCTAAGTTTGCCACTCTTAAAGGCTTTTTAGCTCTCGATTCGTTGACGAGCGCGAGCCGGGAGAAGGGGCTTTTTTCAGTGTTATTACGCATGGTTTGTCAAATCTTTTTGAATTTTCTCGAGGTCATTCTAAGTCGAGTGGGACGGGCGCAGCCAACGCCCAACCCCTTTTGGTATTTTTCCAGCACAACCGACGGTGGAAACCTTGCGAGCGAGCCAACATAATTTTAAATTCCGTTGTCTGACTGAGAGCAAAAAGTTGCCAGAAAATCTTGACAAAATCAATTTTTTATGCAACTGTCGATCGCGAAGATTTCCAGTGTCAGCTTAGCATTAGCCTTTCCGGAAATCGACCCCAAACCCGTAGGGAACTGGCTTTTTACAAAACGCTCTCCTCGCTCGCCGAACTGATGCGCCGCAAGTTCAGGATGTCGCTCATTTTGCGGATTTGGTTGCAGATCGTCTCGAGTTGTTCGCGATCGCGGATTTGAATGCCAAGATCGATAGAAGCGGGCTTCCCGATGCTGGTTCTCACCCCTGCGTTACAAACATTAATATTCTGGTCGCTCAAGCGTGCCAAAATATCTTTAAAAATACCGACGCGATCGATCGCTTCGATTTGCAAATTCACCAAATAATTTTGCTGGCGCGCCTGAGCGTTGAGTGGGTTCCAACTGACGGGAACTAAACGTTCGGCTTCAATATTCTCGAGATTGCAGCATCCCTGGCGGTGAATTGAAATTCCCTTCGATCGCGTCACTACCCCAATAATCGCTTCTCCCGGTATGGGATTGCAACAGTTGGCAATACTATAGAGCAACCCTTCCACTCCCACAATTGGCGAGGTACTATCGGTGGGCAGAGGCGCATTGCGCAAGAGCGCTAAGTTAGCTTTAGGGAACTCTGGGACGGCAGGGGTCAGCGGTTGCAAGGTTTTTACCGTATCGCGCAGGCGATTCACCACTTGATTGACGGTTACTTCCCCATAACCGAGGGCGGCTAGCAAATCTTCGACGCTATGGTAATTGCAGCGTTCGGCAACGGTTTGCATCGGTTCGGACTTGAGTACGGTTTCCAGGTTACTTTTTCCGAGTTCTTTTTCTAATAAATCCCGTCCCCGATCCAAGTTTTCGTTGCGGTGCGATCGCTTATACCACTGCCGAATCCGGTTGCGCGCTGAAGGCGTTACCGCATAGTTCAACCAATCCAAACTCGGATGGCTATTTTTCGCCGTAATAATATCGACGATATCGCCATTTTTCAACTCTTGCTCCAATCCCGACCAGCGCCCGTTAATCCGCGCCCCTTTCATATGGTTGCCGATCTCCGTATGGATGCGATAAGCAAAATCTACGGCTGTCGCCCCCCGACTGAGAGACATAACATCTCCTTTCGGGGTAAATACATAAACTTCGTCGTCGAAGAGATTATCTTTCAGGCACTCGACATACTCCCGCGCATCTTTGAGATCGTTTTGCCATTCCAGCAGTTGGCGCAACCAAGTAAATTTTTCGTCGCTTTGGGTGAATTGCGTCATTTGCGAACCGCCGGTTTCTTTATAAACCCAGTGGGCGGCGATTCCGTATTCGGCGATGTAGTGCATCTCTAGGGTGCGAATTTGCACTTCCAACGGGCGACCCGTCAGCCCGACCACAGTAGTATGTAAGGATTGATAGCGGTTGGGTTTGGGCAAGCCGATGTAATCTTTGAAGCGGCCGGGAATCGGCGTAAACTGGTCGTGGACGACGGCAAGCGCGCGGTAACATTCGTCTTTGGTTTGGGTGATGATACGAATCGCAGCGATATCGAAGATTTGGTGAAATTCTTTTTGCTGATTCGTCATCTTTTGGTAGATGCTGTAGAGGTGTTTGGGTCTGCCTTTAATTTCCCAAACGTTAATCCCTAATTCTCGCAGGCGCGATCGCAGCTTTTCAATGACGTTTTCGATGCGTTGTTCGCGATCGATCCGTCGTTCGGCGACTAACTCTTGGACTTGGCGGTAGGCATCAGTTTCCAGGTATTTAAAGCATAAATCTTCTAATTCCCACTTAAAATGCCAAATCCCTAAGCGATTCGCGAGCGGGGCGAAAATATCGCGCGTTTCCTGGGCGATGCGTTTTTGTTTCTCCGGTTTCAAGGCTTCTAGCGTTCGCATATTGTGCAGGCGATCTGCCAGCTTCACCAAAATGACGCGAATATCCTGCGCCATCGCCACGAACATTCGTCGGAAGCTTTCGGCTTGACGTTCGGTTTTGCTCGAAAAGTTGAAGCCCGAAAGTTTGGTGACTGCTTCAACGAGTTGCTGGACTTCGCTACCAAAGCGTTCGCCAATTTCTTCGATGGTGACATCGGTATCTTCGACGACATCGTGAAGGAAACCGGCGGCAATCATGGCGCTGTCGCCGCCGATGTCCCGTAGTAAGCCAGCAACGGCGACGGGATGGGCGATGTAAGGTTCGCCGGACTTGCGGTATTGACCTTTGTGCAATAAGTAGGCAAACTCAAAGGCGCGACAGATTAAGTTATTATCGTCCTCGGATAGGAGATTGCCATTGCGATCTGCGATCGGACATTGACCCAGCCAGTCGGGAATAGCGAGGTCGGTGGGTGCGGTAACGGTAAGTGCAGCCATAAGTTTAGGGGAGAATATATAAGGGTTAGGTTTCGGATAGAAAATTCCTAATTTTAAAAATCTTGCGAGACTGCAAACGGCTGTATGTTACATATTCTCGCTTAAAAAGCAAGCGTTGTTATAGAAAGTTTAATTTAAGGGACGTTGTTAATGCTGCCCGCTTTACATTGTCAGCACTACGAAGAATGGTCGAACGCCCTCGAAAGATTGAAGGATCGGGTTGAACGAGGAGTCAACCTTTCAGAAGAATTTACGGCGGTGCAACAACTATACCAGGAGAAAATTGTAACGTTAAGTCATCAAGGGATAGATTTTGCAAGCGCACCGCGCTACCAATCCCTGCAAACCGAAATTCACCGCACTCTGCGCCTGTTGCAAGCCGATCTTCTTTTCCTCAAGGCCGCGCGCAAAAGTGATACCGTTCTAGAACGGCAACGTACTTGCTTGCAGCACGTCAAGCAACTAATCGGGTATTGCAGCGCGATTTTAAATTTGGGGGCTTAATGTTAGGGTGCGATCGCGTTTAAAATGCGATGCCAGCCACGCCCTTTTAGGGGGACTTGAGAATTTACTGGAACGAAAAGTATTTGGCTTCGGGTTGGCGCAGCCCGTACTGGGGTAAACCGTCCTGAAAAGCCAGCAGTTCCCCCGGTTGGAGTTGCGTCCAGATTTCATTATCGGTGAGGGGCGCAGTGGCGACAACCGCTACGCGATCTTGCGGGCGCGTTAATTCGCGGAAATCGACGGTTAAATCGCGATCGATTAAATGCGCGGCGGCAAAGGGCGCTTGGCGAATAATATAGTGTAGATTTGTCGAGCAATGGGCGAAAAATGACTCGCCATCCGACAGTAAATAATTGAAAACTCCTTGTTGGGCTAAGGTTTCAGTGGTCGCTTTTAAAATTCTATACAATTGCTCTAAAGGGGGTTTTCTCTGGGGAAATTCCTGTCGCCATCGATCTAAAATCGTACAAAACGCTTTTTCGCTATCTGTATCTCCCACGGGTTGATAAAACTGATACCCTATGGGTTCAAAGTCGGGCAGGTTGCCGTTATGTGCGAAAACCCAATATCGTCCCCAAAGTTCCCGTCGGAAAGGGTGACAATTTTCGAGCAAGATTTCGCCTTGGGTGGCTTTGCGAATGTGGGCGATAACGTGGGTGGAATGAATGGGGTAATGGCGTACTAAATCCGCTGCTGGCGAAGCGACGGACGGATTGGCATCGATAAATAAACGACAGCCTTTCCCTTCAAAAAAAGCAATTCCCCACCCATCTTGATGGTCGTCGGTTTGCCCGCCTCGGGCGGAAAATCCTTCAAAGGAAAAGCAGATATCGGTGGGAACATTGCAGTTCATTCCGAGGAGTTGGCACATAACTTTTTTAACCTAAGTCTTCAAAAATCATTAATTCGCCGGGATTGCTGGAACTGACGGCGACAAAGTACAGAATTCCCGTTCCTAAAAAGGTAACGGCGAGACTGAATAAGATTACCCAGCGATCTGCCGGTTGGTAGGTATCTTCATCGATATCTCGCCGCACGGCAAAGTAGTGCTGCGTACTCAGAATAACGGTTAATAAGCCGACGATCGCGAATAAAAAGCCGAGTTGACCGCCGTAACCGGGACGGGGGACTAATGGCGGGTGATAGGCTCTTATTCTTAGGATAACGACCCCGAACCCCATCAGCGCGATCGCGGTTCGCATCCAAGCTAGATAGGTTCGTTCGTTCGCTAAATGATCTCGAATCCGCGAAGAATTATATTTCTTTTTTGGGGGCGGGGCTTCTGACTCAATTTCGGGCGATTTTAGGAGCGGAAATTTCACGACTGATGTGGGATTTAAGATGGGTTAAAGGATGCGAGTTAAAAGTTGGATTTTCGGACAATTTGAAGTACAGTCGGCTCTGAAACCGAGTTTCTCAGAAAATCGTTGGGAAAAGTTATTCCTTCGAGCGGTATTCTTTTTCGACCTGTGGAGAGCGACCGTACAAAATCCAGTGCTTGTGTTTTTTGATTCGTTTGACTCCACTGAGAATGCCTAATGCGAGAAGCGTTCCCACTAATACCATTCGCCATAATCCACAACCAGCAGCTACTCCTAACCCTGCTACCAACCAAATCGTCGCAGCAGAAGTCAATCCTTTAACTCGAATTCGGTTCAGTTCTTGATGAGATTGTTGCAGAATAATTCCCGCTCCTAAAAACCCGACTCCGGAAGCAACCCCTTGAATCGTGCGGCTCAGAGCATTGGAAGAGGCATACCCAACATCACCCTCGGCTTGCAAGGGAATCATGACAAACATGGCTGCCCCCAGACTCACGATGGTAAAGGTTCTCAGCCCTGCCGGTCTGCCGTTGCGCTGACGGTTAATCCCGATTAGGCAACCTACGGATGCCGCAAGAATGAGGCGGAAGGATAGACTTTGCCAGTCTGCGGCACTAAAGAACATCGATTCCATGAGTTGTCCTCCAACAAGCCAGAATGCGATCGCGAGAGCCGTCAATCGCTTCGTAGATAGATTATGATACAATTCAAAATTAAATACAAGAGAATTATAATTCAAAGCTAGTAAAAAGCATGACCGTATTGCCCGCTTCGACTCAATCCCTTCAACCGATCTCCTTACGCTACGAACGCCGCAGTCAACTGCCTCCTAGAGAGGACGTATTCTGGAAAATTCGATCGGGAGCCGTGCGGACTTTTACGTGGTCGGAAGATGGAAGCCTTGTCACCTTGGGTGTTTGGGGTCAGGGAGATGTGGTATCTCGCCTGCTGTCGGGGGCGAATCCCTATCAAATTGAATGCTTGACGGCGGTGGATGCGATCGCGTTACCCTTGAGCCATTATGCTGAGGTGAATGATGCCCTCATTCGCCACGTCCGAGAACTTCAGGAATTTCTACAAATTCTTCGCAGTCGTCCCATCGATTTGGGGTTGATGCGCTTGCTCCATTGGTTGGGGAAAAAGTTTGGGCGCGAAGTCGAAACGGGACAATTGATTGACCTCCGTTTGACGCATCAGGAACTTGCCGAAATTTTGGGGACGACAAGAGTGACGATTACTCGCATTCTCAAGGATTTAGAAGCAGAAAGCATTATCGAGCGATTGCCGGGGAAATTAATTATTCTTCAGGAAGCAGCTTCGGCTTGGTATTATGAAATTTAACGGAGCCGATTTTTTCTTTAATAAAGTTTACGAAAATTGCGGTTTTTTTGAATTTTTGCTTGCTTTATTTGACTTTTAGGGGTATTATTTAGATAATGGAAATAGACGCAGTTTAAAAATAGATGCACAGATTTCCATTATTTAAATAGTATAGTCAAATTTTCCGAAAAAAGCAAGCCCCATTTTTTCAAAAAATCCCCCACTTTCCGCAAATACCGGATAGTGAATTGACCTCAATTTATCTCCCCCAATTATATCCCCGTTCCATCCCAAAAATTCTCTAACAAACGCTCCACAGGTGTTTCGGAAGTCAATTCATGAGTCTCGCGTTTGGGGGTTTCCCGCCCGATCGCAGAATGCACGGGAAGCTCAATCAAAAATTCCGTTCCCTGCCCCAAAGTTGACTCGCACCATAACGCTCCGCCGTGGCGCTCTACAACAATTTGATAGCTAATCGCTAGCCCCAATCCCGTCCCTTTGCCTACGGGTTTTGTCGTATAAAACGGCTCGAACAAACGAGTTTTAATCGCCTCTGCAATACCGGCTGCATTATCGGCAATGCGGACGGTGACAGCTTGTTTTCCAGGTAAATAGCGCGTTTGAATTTTGATGAAATAGTCCTTCGACTTTTCGGCTTGCCAATCGCTCTCGATCGCGTCGATGGCATTGGCAATAATATTCATAAAGACTTGATTCAGTTGCTCGGCATAGCAGGCCACTAGCGGCAAGGTATGATAGTCTTTAATCACCTCAATTGCAAAGCAATTTGTCTTATCCCGCAAGCGATGCTGCAAGATCGTTAAAGTATCCTCAATTCCCTCCTGAATATTCGCCAATTTCGGGCGGTCGTCTCCCAAACGCGAAAATTGACGCAACGATTGAATAATCCCCATAATGCGTTCGACTCCCACCTGCATCGAAGTCGAAAGTTTTTCCATATCTTCGAGAATAAACTCAAACTCAATCTCCTCGCTATACTCGATGACTTCCAGCGCGGGTTCGGGGTAATAGTGACGATACAATTCCACCAGCCCGACCAAATCTTTAGCATATCGAGCGATATACTGAAGATTGCCGTAAATAAAGTTAGTCGGGTTATTAATTTCGTGAGCGAGTCCGGCAACTAAGATACCTAAGCTCGACATTTTTTCGGCATGAATGAGGAGCGATTGGGCATCCTGGAGTTTTGCTAAAGCCTCCTGAAGTTGCTGGGTTTTGAGCGTTCGTTCCTTAGCAATCTTTTCAACACTTTCCGTATGTTCGAGCAGTTTGTAGAGATAGAAAGCTGTCAAGCCAGAGATTAGAATGCCAATGCTTAAAGCAACCCAAGCTTGCCAGTATTTTCGAGGGTTGTGATAGTCAGAGGTTAGCAAAAGGTTGACTGACCAACGACGATTTTGGAGGTTGAGGATGCGCGTACAGGCACTCCCATCGAAGCAAGAAACTGGGCGACCTAGAGAAGAAAAGAGATCGGGTTCTAGAGCGGTAATAAATTGTTGCGATTTTGCGAAATAAACGCCTAATAGTTGCCTATTTTTGGGTTCGATTAAGTCTTGAAAACTGAGATCGACGGCTTCGAGTTCTGCTTTTTTAAGGTTTAAATGTAGGAAAGAATCGATTTGGAAGATACCAAGAACAAATCCTTTTAAATTGGTGCGATCTCGTTCTTCAATCGCTTCGTGAGGGGAAGATGGGCGATAAACGGGGGCGACGATTAACAATCTCAGTTGCCGATCGCTTTGTCCCTGGATCGACAGGGGTGCAGTTGCGAGAATTTCTTTGCGCGCAACCGCCGTTTCTAAGGTCGATTTAACGGTAGAATTGACGGCAGATTCAAGTCCGGGAATAGCGGCTGCGGCAGACTGGGGAAAGAGGGTGGCAACGGTAAAGGTAGCCGGTCGAGCGTCATTTTGCGGTAGCCACGCGATCGCCTCAATACCAGAGTGACGGTAAAGAGGGTATTGAATGAATTGCTCCAAGATGGACGGTTTGACTTCTCCCTCCGAGGTGGCATATAACGTGACGGCCGTTCTCACAATATCGAGATTGCTTTCAAAATCGGTTTGTAAGTCGGTGGCGAGGCGATCGAGTTTTTGTTGCAATTCAAGTAATTGATAGCTTTCGAGCAATTGGTAGGTTTTGGAGCAAGCCGCGATCGACAGTCCAATTCCCAAACCCAAGGCTAAACTCGTCGGGAGATAGCGACGATAGGGATGTAAAAGTTTAGCGATCGCGCGCGGCGACTTTCCGAAGTCTATCGCCCCAAACGATCGCCGAACTTGACGTTTTATGACGCTCAAAAACCGGAAAGTGTTCGTGTTGTTGAATTCCATTCATCGAATCGTTGAAGGATTTGCTCAAAAGGAAGCAAAAGGTTGCAACGCGAAGGGACAGGAGTGCCAGCAACCGCGTACTGAAACGCTCAGCTTGCAGCAATAACCGCTGCTGCGCCCTTGAAATTGGTAATACCGGCAGCAACGGCAAACGGAAGGGCAGGAGCGCGGATTGGCTCGCAACGGAACGCGATCGTGTAACGCTCGAGGAACGAGATCTCGCTGTTGCTGAAAATTCCCGTCGGAGGAGTAAGAGATTGCTGTCATGGCCGGAAAAAGAGAGAAGAGAACCGAACAATTGAGCGATGACCCAGATGAATGGTATTAAGTAGGGGCGAGTGGCCATTCGCCTTACTATTTAGCGAGCAACGGCGAATACTGGCGCTTCCAACTCCGCAAACAACGGCGTACTTAAATACCGCTCGCCGAAACTGGGTTGAACGACAACAATTAACTTGCCCGCAAATTCAGAACGTCGAGCGACTTGAATCGCCGCTGCTAATGCCGCACCCGTAGAAATGCCCGATAATAACCCTTCTTCCCGAGCCAAACGACGGCTATAATAGGTAGCTTCGTCGTCAGAAATTCTGATAATTTCGTCAATTAAATCGACTTCTAAAACTTCGGGAATAAAGCCTGGACCGATGCCTTGAATTTTGTGAGGGCCGGGATCGCCGCCGGATAAAACGGGGCTAGCAATGGGTTCGACGGCGATCGCCTTAAAGCTCGGTTTTCGCGGCTTAATCGCGCGAGCAACGCCAGTAATCGTTCCGCCCGTTCCCACCCCCGCAATCAAAACATCGACTTGCCCGTCGGTATCTTTCCAAATTTCTTCGGCGGTGGTGAGTTGATGAATTTCGGGGTTAGCAGGATTGGCAAACTGTTGCAAAATATAGGCATTGGGGAGCGATTCGAGGATTTCCTGCGATCGCCGAATCGCTCCCCGCATTCCCTCGCTTCCCGGCGTGAGTTCCAACTGCGCCCCATAAGCGCGCAACATCGCCCGCCGCTCCAAACTCATGGTTTCTGGCATCGTTAAAATCAGTTGATAGCCTTTAGCTGCGGCTGCCATCGCTAGAGCAATCCCGGTATTGCCCGAAGTCGGTTCGACAAGAATGGTTTCTCCCGGCGCAATCTTGCCTTCTCGCTCGGCCACTTCCAGCATATGAACCCCTATGCGATCTTTCACCGAAGCGGCGGGATTCATGCTTTCGAGTTTAAAGACAACGCGAGCCAGACAGCCTTCGGATTGGGGAATGCGATTTAACTGGACTAAGGGCGTTTTACCGATGAGTTGGGTGATATTTTCAGCAATGTTCATGGTTTTTTAGGATTTTCGGTATTTTTGGATAAGCTAAAACACATTTAAGTCCCCTCGTCCCTTCACATCCCCGTTCAAATGCAGGTCAACTTGGAGTTTCCTCGCCCCAATGTATTAGCAAGTGGTAAATCTAGGCTCCCCATCCGGTTTCAATGGGTTAATCCGCACGTCTAAGATTCGCAGGTTGCGATCGCTGGTGTGTTGGGCAGCCCACTCGGGTTTGATGAAGGATTGCCAATGAATATGGGTTCGGTCTCGATTGAGCTTCCTGCTACAAGCGTATTTATAATTGAATCAAAATACAAGTCAACTATGATACATTTAAAATTGAATCTTGTTGCCAGCCGGATAAAGGAACACAATGCGACTTACTGGAGGGCAGTTCGGGCGCACTCGCAACCAGCGGCGAGTGTCGTTAACCTTAACGGAAACCAGTTAACGAAACGAACGGAAAGAAATCGGCGCTAAAGATTGTCTGATAGCAGAATTTTTTCAGTCCTGTCGATCGCGGTCTTCCGAGTGAGGATATAGCGCACTTTTTTATAAAGCTTTCGTAAAAGTAATATTAGAAATCCGTAAAAAAACGGTTAAGTCGTCAAGCCGGTTGAGGAACGTTAAACTAAGAGAAGGCTGAGCGATGAGGAGATAACCGGCACTCTGTTGTCGAGAACAAAGCCAACGAAAAAGTAAAAACTCAATAAATTTCCCGTTTGCCTATTTTGTAAGTCGAACAAAATAGAAGGGACTCTCGCTCGGTTAAAACCCATAAAATTTACCGGAACCCAATTCAATAATTCCTGAATGATGCCTGTGAAGATTTCGCGTAATTGAAACTTTCCGCTCGCTTTCACTGAGGAATTGCCCGGACAATCCCTTTCGATCTTTGGCTTTAACGTTTTAAAACATCTCCGCTGCTATGAGCTTGTGCATTAATCCCAACTGCTCTCAACCCGACAACAATAGCGATACCGACGAGCGGTGTCAAAGCTGTCATTCCCCTTTATTATTACTCGATCGCTATCGAGTTGTACGATTGCTCAGCGATAATACCGGCTTTGGGACGGTTTACGAAGCCGACGATCGCGGCACGTCTAAAATCTTGAAAGTGCTAAAGGTTCAAGCGCCCAAAGCGATCGAACTGTTCCAGCAAGAATCGCAAATTCTCAGTCAATTCAACCATCCCGGCATTCCCAAAATCGACTGTTATTTCTCGATAACGCCCACCAACGGCAGTAAAGCACTGCATTGCCTGGTGATGGAAAAAATCCTGGGTCAAAACCTACAAACTTGGCTCGATCTCAATTCTCCCATCGATACGGCCACCGCGATCGATTGGTTGAGGCAGACATTGGCGATCTTAGATTGCGTCCACCAACAAAACTTCTTCCATCGCGATCTCAAACCCGCAAATATCATGCTGCGCCCGAACGGGCAACTCGCCCTAATCGACTTCGGTACGGCCCGCGAAATCACTCAGACTTATCTCGCTAAAATGGGCGGCGTATCGGGAATTACCAGTATTGCTTCGGCGGGGTACACCCCTTTAGAGCAAAATAATGGCAAAGCCGTCCCCCAATCGGATTTTTACGCCCTCGGACGAACTTGGGTGTATTTGCTTACAGGTCAGCATCCGACGGAATTCGACGAAGCGGAGCAGGGTAAACTTTTATGGCAAGAAGCGGTAAAGGAGCCTTTTCCGCCGTTATTGACCTTAATTGATGAGATGATGTCTCCGTTTCCCGCGCAACGTCCTAAAGATACGCTGGAAATTTTAGAGCGGTTGGATAAGCTCGAATCGCTCTATAAGGCTTATTGTGAGGATCCGTCAATTCTGGAACGCCTTAGCGCCGAGCGAACCCCAGAAGGTGGCGCGCTGGAATCGCCAAGGGATCGTCGGTACGCGAGGGATTCAGCTTCCCGACCCAAGGCTGCTATCGCCGATGCAGCGCGCGCTGATTCTCCGATTTTGCCAACCGTGCTTCATTCTCGCCGAGCGCGTCTTTGGCAGGTTGGGGGCGCTGCGGCGCTGGCTGTGGTAGGGATGGTGACTGTAGGGTGGTGGCAAACGCGATCGCAGCCTACTGCCATGACTCCAGCAGCCTCCTTAACATTGGTTCTGCCAGAAACATCAAGCCTGCCCCTTCCCGAAGCACCTCCCAGTCCAGTTGCAGTGGTTGCCACACCGACACCAACCCCAACCTCCACCCTCCTTTCCCTCGAAGACGAAAAGAAACAAGTGAAGTTAAAGGTGCTATCTCTGCGCAAAAAAAATAACGCCGTGGTATTAGAAATAAGCTTACAGAATAAAAGCGGCCGTCCGGTCAAGTTTTTACCTAACTTTATCGAATTGACAAACGAACGCGAGCAGGAAGTGAGCGCCGTTCCTGAAGGACTGCCGACGGAGTTACCGGCGAGCGGGAAGGTGGTTTCCGGGCGGCTGGAGATTCCCAAGGGATTGTTAGCGGACGCTGAATTTCTGAGCCTGAAACTGACCAATCCCGATGATGAAATCCTGCTCGAAGTTCCGAAAATCCCGATCGCGGAGTTTTCCGATTCCAAACCGCCCGTACCAACGCCTGCGGCAGCTAGGCCTTCGCCTTCTCCCACCCCCACCCCGTCAGTTTCGCCTTCTGGGGAACCTCCCGTATCTCCGGTAGAGCAAAGTCCATAAATAATTCTTGACAATCCCCTGGCAGTTGGCGAAAGGAGTGTCAACCGCCACTATTAACGTCCTCAGAAACGGCGCGATCGCGACCTAGGGTTTTAGCGCGGTAAAGAGCGCGATCTGCCGCAGCAATCAGGATTTCCGGTTCTAAAGTCGGGTCGGGGATCGTCGTTGCTACCCCCAGACTGAGCGTGATCCGATCGCTCGCCAACGACGCAGAGTGAGGCAGATTTAACAAGCGGATTTGCTCGTTAATCGTACCCGATAAATACAATGCTCCTAACAGAGGAGTATTGGGTAAGACGATCGCGAATTCCTCGCCGCCGTAGCGAGCAACGAGATCGGTGGAACGTCTGACATTCTCGTGCAGGCAGCGAGCAACCTGTTGCAGGCAGCGATCGCCCTGAAGATGCCCGTAGGTGTCGTTGTAAGCTTTAAAAAAGTCCACATCGCAGATCATTAAGGAAAGCGGTTGCTGTTGTCGGGCGAGGCGCTTCCACTCTTGGAGGAGATACTCATCAAATTTGCGGCGGTTGGCAACTTGAGTCAAGCTATCAATAGCGACTTGAATTTCCAGAAGCTGATTCGCGGCTTGGAGTTGATTGTAGCGTTCTGCTTGGTCGATAGCAGCACCGAGTTGAGCGGCTAACTGCGAGAGGAACCTCAGTTCTAGCGGCTGCCATTCCCGAGAGTGGCTGCATTGATGGACGACAAGAATCCCCCAGAGCGCGCGTTCCTCCGCGCGGGGTTCGCTCGGTATGGGGACAACAAGCTGAGAGAGAATATGCAGGGATTCGAGAACCGAGGAGGCAACACCATCGAGCTTCCCAAAGTCCCAAGCATCAAAGTATTGAAGGTTGTTTTGGCGCTCGTCGAACCAGTGCCACGACTGCACCGACGGCAAACCCCCCGCCGATGACTCGACGATGACGTTCCCGCTACCGTTTGGCTCGAAGCGATAAATTAAAGCGCGATCGGCTCGCAAAAAGTTGCGCGCACCTTCCACCGTAATATTTAGCAGTTCGGCAATTTTATGCGTTTGCTTGAGGCGGTAAGCAATCGTTCGCAAACTTCCTTCCCGTTCCGCCAACAGTTTGAGGGCTTGTTCGGCGCGTTTGCGATCGCTAATATCTCGATAAGCACTTAAAAGCCATTTTTTACCGAGATAGTCAATAGCGGAACTGGACACCAAGAGGGTTTTGTTCGTCCCATCTTTCGCCCGGATGGTCGTTTCGATATCCCGGCAGCGACCGCCGTAAGACACGGTTTCAATCCCCCCGATCGCGCGCTGGCGCTCTTTGGGATCCGGATAGAGCAGTTCTAAGAAATTTGTAGCGTTATTCGCTTCTTCGCCGCTATAGCCAGTAATTTCAACCATTTTGCTATTGTAAATCGCAAAATTGCCTTCAAAGTCGCTGACAGTAATCCCTTCGTTAACGCTTTCGATCGACATTAACAAGTGGTGGACTAAGTTCTCGATTTGCTTTTGAGCCGGTGGATCTAACATCATTTGTTCGATACTTTGCAGTCGCGCGCGGGTCTGTTGCAAATCGATTTCGACACTCGCGAGGCGCTCTTCTAACTCGCAGTTACGCCGCTCTAGTTCGAGTTGAGTTTGTTTGTCGGCGGTCACTTCTTGTGCTATTAATATCCAGCGATTGCGCCCGTCCGAGCGACCGACTAGCTCGAAGGAGCGATCGCGCACCCAGCGAACCTCCCCAGTTTTGGTCAATAGACGGTATTCTAAGGGCAACGGAACCCGCCTGGTTTCGTGCATCCTCGCTTTCCGCACGCGATCGCGATCTTCCGGATGAACGACCGCTAACCAATCATCCGCCGAAATTGCCGCGCCCTCTTCAACTTCCATCAATCCTTGCAACCCAGTGCTTCGGTAAAAATTTTCTTGAGTTGCCGGATCGGCAATCCATAAAACAGCATCTAGCTGCTCGACAAACTGACGCATTTGCTCCTCAGTTTCAGCTAAATATTCAATCCATTGCTCTAGGGGTAGCCTCAAACTTCCTCCAATGCGTTTTTACAGCTTGGGAGCGCTTCTCGCCCATTCATTTTCCGGGCTGGTTTGACCATTGCACGCCACGAGACGGCAAACGGAACCCAGTCGGAAGACGATCTGCTGTACGCGATCGCTCCTTCTTTCTTCTGTCGGAGGATATAAAAATTTTAATCAATTTACTCTAGGTTTTGCGAAGCGGGAAGTTCTCTCGATTCCGCGCTCTGCGAGCTAACCCACCCCTTCTTCTTGCCGTCCAAGGATATATAAGCCCTAGAAAAAACAATCCTTTGTTCTGAGTTGGTTTGGGTCTACCTCTGCTTGGCAGAGTTCTAGAGGGTTAATTTGTAATCCTCTCAATTTTCTCCCCTACAAATCCAACATTAACTCTCTTCTGTCGCCGTCTCTCGCCACAGCCGCAATAAAAATTTACAATAAATTAATAATTTGTGATTTTTTAGGTCGAGTATGAAAAGAGACAAATCGCGCCGCGTTATCGTCATTGGTGCGGGAATCGGCGGTTTAACCGCAGGATCGTTGCTGGCGCGGCGGGGCTACCGAGTCCAAATCTTCGATCGCGCCCTCGTTCCCGGCGGCTGCGCCTCCACCTTCGCACGGCGCGGATTTACCTTCGATGTCGGCGCGACGCAAGTTGCTGGCTTAGAACCGGGCGGCATCCACCGCCGCATCTTTGAGGAATTGGGCGTAGAACTGCCCGCCGCAACGCCCTGCGATCCCGCCTGTGCTGTGTTTTTACCCGGAGAACGGGAACCCATTAACATTTGGCGAGATCCCCAAAAATGGCAAGCCGAACGCCAGCGCCAATTCCCGGGCAGCGAACCCTTTTGGCAGTTAACGAATGCCCTCTTCAACGCCAGTTGGAATTTTCAACAGCGCGATCCCGTCTTACCGCCGCGCAATCTTTGGGATCTCGGGCAACTCCTCGGCGCGCTGCGCTTGGATACCGCGATTACCTTTCCCTTTACCTTCCTCACTGTTGGCGATGCGTTGCGTGCTTGCGGTTTGGGGGGGGATAAACGCTTGCGGACGTTCCTCGATATGCAGCTTAAACTCTACTCCCAAGTCAATGCGGAGGAAACGGCTTTATTGTATGCGGCGACTGCGTTGGGCGTATCCCAAGAACCCCAGGGATTGTATCACTTGCAGGGGAGTATGCAGGTTTTGAGCGATCGCTTAGTGGAAGGATTAACCCGACACGGCGGCGAGCTTTTTATGCGTCAAAATGTCGAACGGATTGAAGTCGGGGTAAATAATATCCTCAGCGTTACGGTGCGCGACTTAAAAACGGGAAATTGTTGCACGGAAGTTGCCGATGAAATCGTTGCGAACGTCACCGTCCAGAATTTAGTCAAAATGTTAGAGATTAAGGGCGAAGAAACCCAAAAAAGTCTCGATTTTCCTGCCTTTATTGCCGATAATCCCCTCTTTCCCCTCGGAATGGAAGGCTATCAGCGCCGCATCGAAAAATTACCCGCACCATCGGGGGCATTTGTCGTCTATTTAGGAGTCGATCGCGCCGCCATTCCCGACAACTGCCCGCCCCACCTACAATTCCTCTACGATTGGGATGGCGAAATCGGCGAGAATAACTCCCTGTTTGTGTCCGTTAGCAAGCCAGGAGACGGGCGCGCGCCGGAAGGAAAAGCTACAATTATCGCTTCTTCCTTTGTAGACGTGCGTCCTTGGTGGCAGGGAAACGAGGAGGAGTACCAGCAGCGCAAACAGCGTTACACCGATGACGCGATCGCGCGGTTGGCGCAATACTTTCGCCTCGCCCCGGAATACCTCCACCACATCGAAGCCGCCACCCCGCGAAGCTTCGAGCGTTTCACGGGGCGCGAACTCGGCTATGTCGGCGGAGTCGGACAGCGGATTGCCACGTTTGGACCGTTTGGTTTTGCCACGCGATCGCCGCTTCCTCATCTCTGGCTAGTTGGCGACTCCACCCATCCCGGTGAAGGAACGGCTGGAGTCAGTTATTCTGCCTTAACTGCCGTGCGACAAATCGAAGCTAGCGAAGTCTAAATGGGTAATAATACTCGGACTTTTTAAGAGCGGCGATCGTCTCGTTTGTGCAGCACCTCCAACATTTGCTGGCGGACTGCACCCGCCCAAACATCAAAATCAAAATTCTCGTTATTGGCTCCAGGAATGCTACTAAAATTCGGTGTTAAAGGCTGTTCGGGCGTTACTTCCTGGCTCTTTATAGGTTCGCGTGCAGATTTTTGAGCATTCACATTCTCAATCCTCAATCTTTATTGATAATAGGATTCAATTCATTTAAACTTTAACATTATTTTTCTGAATGTTCCAAATTCTTCATGTAATTTCCGACATATGAAAATGTAATTAAAGCATTTAAGCAAAAAAGCTTTTTTGCGAGCGAGTTTGCTAACGCAGAACTCGTTTGGGCATTAGTTCGTCTTGACCAATACAAAAAAACTATATTTTTTGTCAGAAAAGTTTAAGAAGAAGCTATAGCAGACCTAAAAATTGGGTAATCTAACACGACTCAAGAAGGATTGAACTATTTTAAGACTCATCGCGTCTCTATTTGGGGAACTCCGGGTGTTGCTTCCAGCGGACTTTTAATTGTTTTGGGTGGGGCATTTTTGGTATTTTCGATGCTTCAGTTAAAGACCAAAATTCACCAAGATTTCAATCGCAAACTCAAAAACAATGAATTGTCCAACTGGAAAAGGATGTATGGGTCGCTCCTCTTAATTACTGACTCAGCAATTATCGATTTAATTGCTATATTTGTTGGATTCTTATTTCTTTCATTCCCTTTTTCACTTTTATTTATAGGACTGATAAACAGTCTTACTGGAGGATACATTCCAGCTTTATTTGTCAGAATGTTAATGATTATTCTGGCTACTGGGGAAACGATTCCTCAAAAATCTGTGATATTTTTACTATTACTCGTACATCTATCGAGCTTATGGACTTACGCGCAGTCATTACCCTTAAAAGAACAGTCGAATTTTCCTCAAGGCTTTGCTGAAGCAGTTCAAAAAGATGTAGACATTAAGTCTATTCATCAAGCGATGAAACTTTGTTAGAAGATAGACACCCGACATTCGGCTATACGACAATAGATGATTGTAGTTGCTACATTTTTTTTCAATAAGCATTTATTCATTATTGCGATTGCCCAGTAAATATAACAATGCCATACGCACGGCTACACCATTGGTAACTTGCTGGGCGATTAAACTCAAACGCGGATCGTCCATCAAATCGGAACTAATTTCCACGCCACGATTCACCGGCCCGGGATGCAACACTTTCACCTCTGGCTGACACAGTTTGAGGCGATCGCGCGTAATCCCATATCGTTGGTGATACTCCCGCAAACTCGGCAACAAATTCTGCGTCATCCGTTCTTGTTGCAAGCGCAACGCCATCACAAAATCGGCATCCTCCAACGCGGGGGCGAGTTCGTGGTGCAAAACTACCTTGCCCGGGCGCGCTTCCTTAAACGTTTCCGCAAACAGCGTTGGTAAAAGCGTTGGCGGTGCGGCTAAATGAACTTCTGCCCCTGCCGCCGTCAAACTCCAAAGATTAGAACGCGCTACTCGCGAATGCAAAATATCGCCAACAATCGCAATCTTTTTGCCCTTCAACACCTCCAGGCGCGGCGATTCCCAATCTAAAAGCGAACAGAGTGTAAACAGATCTAACAACCCTTGCGAAGGATGTTCGTGCTGTCCGTCTCCTGCATTGAGGATGCTTACTTTTGGGTTTAATTTTGTTAGCGCCCGGGCGATAGTCGCGGGAACGCCCGCCGCTTGATGGCGGACAACGACGATATCCGCCCCCATCGCCAGATAAGTTTTCGCCGTATCCAAAATTGTCTCGCCCTTCGTCAGCGAAGAAGTTCCCGGTGCAAAATTGAGGGTATCGGCAGAAAGGCGCTTCGCAGCCAACTCAAAACTACTGCGCGTGCGCGTCGAAGGTTCAAAAAATAAAATTGCCACGACTTGTCCTTGCAGCGCGGGGACTCGCTTGGTGCGACGCGATAGCACCTCTCGAAAACTTGCCGTCGTCTGCAATACTGCGTCGTACTCCGCTGGGGAAAAATCGGCTAAAGCCAAAATATGGGGACGTTTCCAAACGGTTGTTTCTGTCATGCGCGGGAGGATTACTTTGATTTAAATTCTGGTTGTTAACTTGCGAGCGTTTTAAAGGGGATTGGTTCTCAAAAAAAAATCATCCCGAAGCGGGGGGGATCGCCCTGAATAAAAAAGGTAGATCGAAAAATCTCCACCCAGGGAGGCGTTACTATGCAGCGTACCAAAAAACGTTTCACTTCACTCATTGCTGGTGTATTGTTGGTCAGTGCCAGCGGTTGTGCGATTTCTTCTCAATTTTTCCGCCTTCAATCGTTTTTGTCGCTGTCCCCGAGCGAAACGGCGATCGCGCAAGCAACTTCGACATCTTTAGCGCCGACGGCGACGCTGCAAGCGAGCGATAGTAACCCTGTACCCGTTCCGTCGAGTTCGTCTGAAACGACTGCCCCGGAAACGATCGCGGTTAACCTCTATTATCCGGATAGTAATTGCGAAACCCTCGTTCCCGAATCGATTAACGTTCCCGAAGATAATTCGCTGGCGGCGGCAGTAGGACGCACGATTGAGAAGGCGGCGAGTGGCGATTTCGATTTAGCTGGATACCGAGTCAGCGTTAAGGACGGTGTAGCGGCGATCGATTTGCGTCTGTCTCCTAACAGTCCGCGTCATTTTCTCTCAATGTCGGGTTGCGAACAATTTGCGCTGTTTGGTAGTTTGCGCAAAACGATTCTGGAGAATCCCGAGTGGAATGTGAAAGAGGTTCGGTTTACTGAAGATGGGCAGGAGCTTCTATTTTAAACTAGGGTTGATAATTGATAATTGATAACGTATTCAATAATTGATAATGGAGAACGTTGACCCATCGATTTTCCGAGCCGACTCAGTTTTCAGCACTCTTCAGCAAACCCTAGTTAGAGCTTGGGTGTGATGTAGCGAAAAAAGACTAGACACCAACAGAGCAATTAACATTTCCGAACGTTATCCATTATCCATTATCCATTATCCATTATCCATTATCCATTGCTAGGGCGCGATCGCGAAATTTCGAGTCGTTAATGACGATATGGCGATCGTCATCGATAAAGATATAATTTTCCCGCTGTAATTTTCCGAGCAATCGCGTTATAGTGACGCGCGTTGTCCCGATTGCATTCGCTAAGTTTTGATGGGTTAAGCGAACTCCAATGCGCGTTCCTGCTGCACTTGCTTCTCCGAGTTCGGATTGTAGCAATAATAAAAGTTGGTTGAGGCGATCTTCAACTCGTCGCTGTCCGGCAATAGAAAGCATCGCCTCTGTTTGTTTGAGTCGGCGACTCAAATTCACAAACATTAAATGACACAAACGGGCGGAATTTTCGACCTCGCTCGAAAAATACCAACGTAAATACACATCTGATAAAGCGCGGGCTTCGTAGACTTCTAAATACGTCAGCCAATGCCCGAAAAATGTTGCGGGTTGCGCCCAGCCTAACAAAACTTCTTCGCCGCTCGAATGGGTGGTGCTAAGCTGCACCAAGCCTCGATAGACTTGCCACACGCCTTGAGTCATCAGCGGAATCATTTCGCCTTTTGGATAAAAGTGCAGTCGCTGTCCGTTTTGGCTGTCGTCGGTGGAGAATTCCGGTAATGTTTGAGGAGTTAGGAACATATCGTCAGGCGCAAAGCGCAAGCAATAGGCGTTTACTGGTAAGTGTAAGGACTGAAGGTAAACGTCTGGTAATGGTTGGGTTAAATTCAAGGATAATTCGTAATTCGTAGTTCGTAATTCGTAGTTCGTAGTTCGTAATTCGTAATTCGTAATTCGTAATTCGTAATTCGTAATTCGTAATTCGTAATTCGTAGTTCGTAATTCGTAATTCGTAATTCGTAATTCGTAATTCGTAATTCGTAGTTCGTAGTTCGTAGTTCGTAATTCACTCCCAATGTGAATTATAAGCCAAAATCCCGGTTTTACTCTTCGTTCTACCCTGGCTCAATCTCAAACAGCGATACCTCCTTACCCATGACGATTAGGCGGAAGTGTTCGCGATTTTTGCGATCGAGAAAAGTTTTTTGTAGATTTTGCCAAGCTTGCCACTGTCGAGCGCGGCTTTCTCGCAGTTGCTGGGCTAAAATAGGCATAGATTCTTTGATGTTTTCCTCTAAACTGCTATCGAGAAAGTCTTCAAGAACAAAACTGTCTTGAATCTCTCCGAGAATTTCTTGAATGGCTTTAATCTCTTTTAGAAAATCTTGGTAACTTTCGTCATAAAAGGACTCGAAGAGTTCGAGTTGATAGCGCGATCGCTTAGCTTCTTTTCGTAGGTCGTGCAATGTGACTTCGTGCTGGTTGAGAATAGACTCAACGGCTTTAGAATCATTTTGATGCGTTATCGTTAGCGTTTCGCCTTCAATTTTTGTACTGACAAACCATCCGGGATGCAGTAGTAGTTTGCTAACTTGGGGAAGTAAGAGATCGGGGAGAACGATTTCAATGGGAACGCTGCCGATCGCGTTATGTTGGGGACGTTCCAGCCATTGTGTCAGAGCTTTTTTTAGGGCGGTGTAAGTTTTGCCATCGAGGGTATCTCGAACGCGCTCAAAGACCTCTTTCCTGCGCTTTTCTAGGCGTTTTAAGGCACGGTTGAGTTGTTTTTGTTCGTTGCTGGGTAAAGCGGGCTTATATTGCGTTTCTAGGGCTTCTGTGAGAACGTCGAGATCCCGAAGTTTGCCGAGAATTTTGGCGACTTTCCCCACTTTCTTGGCGCTGGCGGCAGCCGGAAGCGCGATCGCGGGCGCAAATCCGGCGATCGCGCTGCGCAACCGGCGCATCCCCACTCGCATTTGGTGCAATTCTTCGGGATCCTTATCTTTAAGGACAGCAGTTTCATGCTTGAGGATTTTGTGGGAGTGTTTCGCGATCGCCACTTCCGCCCAATCGGAAAACGTTCTCACTTCGTCAGCCTTTGGAGGTTTCATCTTACTATTCCGGGGGTTAAACTTTCATTATAATTATTAATTCGTAATTCGTAATTCGTAATTTCAGGTCGCAGAACCACTAATTTTAATTAGGCAAAAGTCGCTCGATTCTCAGCAACGATATTCAAGCCCCCGACTCCAACGCGGAACCCCAAAGCTGACAACCCCCTCCAGCATTATCAATTGTCCATTATCAATTATTTAACAGCCAATAGGTAATCATTTCTCCTTTGCCTTTAACATAGATCGAGCCGCGTTTTTCTAGTTTAAATTTATGCTTAATTCTGTCGTAAGTCGCCGCAGTGATTTGAATTCTTCCCGGCTTTCCGCAAGATTCCATACGCGAAGCAATATTAACTGCATCTCCCCACAAATCGTAGATAAACTTTTTAGTCCCGATAACCCCCGCAACAGCAGCACCGCTATTAATGCCGATGCGAATCTCAATCTTTCGAGCCAGCGGATTCGGGCAAGCCAAGATTGCATCCTGCATGGCGAGAGCCATGTCTGCAATCGCTTCAGCGTGATCGGGTCGCGGAATAGGCAGTCCTGCCGCTACCATATAAGCATCACCAATGGTTTTAATTTTTTCTAAGCCAAACCGTTCGGCAAGGATATCGAAATTGGAAAAGATATCGTTAAGTAAATTGACCAATTCAATCGGCGAGAGTTGGCTCGACAGCGGCGTAAAGCCGACAATATCGGCAAATAAAATACTGACTTCATCAAAGTGTTTCGCGATCGCGCCCGGATTGTGTTTGAGTTGGTGGGCGATCGATTCGGGCAAAATATTAAGCAAGAGTTGCTCGGACTTTTGCTGTTCGTAACGCAAAGATTCTTCGGCAATTTTGCGATCGCTAATATCGCGCGTGACTAAAATTGCACTCTCCTCCGACAAGGGCGAAATCGTATCCGCAAACCAAACCGCTCGCGTGCTTAAAGGGACGCTATACTCAATCGTAATTGCCTTTTGAGTTGAAACGGCTTGTTGGATAGCATTCAAAATCAAATCTGCCTGTTCTTGAGGAAACTCTTCGTGCAGCGTGCGCCCGACAAAAGCATGGGGCTGTCGGTAAGCCTTCTCTGCTTTCGTCGGCATTGCATTTAGGCACAGTCCCGATACATCGCGCACGGTTACGACATCCGTCATCGCTGCAAACAGGGCTTCCATTTCTGCTTGAGCCTTCTTCTGCTGGAGAATCGTTCCCAATTGCGCGGCTGCCGCTTTCACCAAGTCTCGCAAGCTTTTATCTTCGAGGCGATAATCCAGGGTAAAGAAAACGAGAACCGCAAGTAAGTCAGAAGAAGACTCGTTCTCCCTCTCCCCCAGAGAAGGTACATTTTTACTTAAATTCCAGCGGGGGTTCGCCAAGATCGGAACGCCAAAGGCCACTTTAAAGCCGCACTCTAGAGCGAGTTCCTGTCGCAGTAGGACATCGCGAATTTGAGTCCAGTCTGTCATCCACAGTGGCTTTTGGGTTGACCAAACCGCTCCCGGAATGTCTTCATCCGGCAGAAAAGTCAAAGCTTCGCTGTAGGTGCGGAACTGCGAGATTGCTTCCACCGTTGCAGTCTCGCTCCCAATCTCTCGAGCGTACCATTGGGGACTGCACGCTAAAACCGAATTATCCTCCGTCGGTACCCAAGCTTCGGCATAAATCCAACCCGTTGTCTCGCATAACTGTTCCACAGCAATCCCAAGAGCCGTTTCAAAATCGGCTGCGGCGCTTACCGCTTGACTGAGATCGAGCAATAATTGAATTTCTTCTTCGGCAGCCTTGCGATCGCTGATATCCTGATAAGACCCCACCATTCGCAATGGCATTCCGGCTTCATCCCATTGCGCCTGCCCCCGAGCCAAAATCCATTTATAAGTGCTATCCTTGCAGCGCAGGCGATGTTCCACCACATACTGAGAGGTTCGACCTTCAAAATGCTTGTTAATCGCCGCGAGGGAGTGTTGATAGTCGTCGGGGTGAACTAACTCGCGCCACAGCGTCAGACTCGCTTCGAGTTCCCCATCGCCATAGCCCAACATTTCCCAAAGACGCGCGGATGCAAAGGCTTCCCCCGTCACGATATTCCAGTCAAAGATACCGTCCCCCGTCCCGCGTAGTGCTAGTTCCCAGCGTTCTTCGCTTTGGCGCAGGGCCTCTTCTGTCTGTTTGCGCGCGGTGATATCGGTATGGGAACCGACCATGCGCGCTGGCTGACCTTCTTTGTCCCATAAGGCTTGTCCGCGACCGAGAACCCATTTGTAGCTGCCATCCTTGCAGCGCAAGCGGTATTCTTCGCAAAAATAGGGGGTTTCTTTGGCTAAATGGGCGCGCTTGGCAGCGATAATGCGATCGTAATCGTCGGGGTGAATGCGACTGTCCCATTCTTCAGAGCAGTTAGAAAGCTCGTCATTCTCATAGCCCAACATTTCTTTCCAACGGGAGGAGTAGAAAACCTCTCCGGTTTGGTAGTTGAGGTCGAAGATACCGTCGTTATTGCCGCGCAGGGCTAGCTGCCAGCGTTCCTCGCTTTTAATCAGCGCGTCTTGGGCGCGGACGCGCACGGTGATATCAGCGATGAACCCTTCTAGATATAAAAGCTGTCCGATGGAGTCAAAAACGCCCCGTCCCTGTTCCCATACCCATTTGAATTCCCCAGTAGCGCTCGTAATCCCGTAAGTGATTTGAAAGGAGGTACGAGAATCGATCGCGATTTTGACGGCTGTCCGCACTATCTCTCGGTCTTGCGGGCGGATGAGTTGCTCGTAGGAGATATTGTGGTGGATTGTAAAATTGTCTGCTGAATAGCCGGTTAGCTCTTTGCAGCCGTCGCTGACAAACAACATTGTCCAATTCTCATCGTTGAGGCAGTGGTAAACCATGCCCGGGAGATTGTTCATCAGCGTTGAAAGAATGGATTGACTCTCCGCTAAAGCAAGTTCGGTTAACTGGTGCTGATTGACTTCTTGCTGCAACTGTTGGTTGATGGTTTCGAGTTCCCGGGATTTTTGCTCGTTGAGCGAGATTTGCTCGAAGCCTTCGCTCGCAGCGGCGAGTAAGTCAATAACGGTTTGGGCATTCTCAAAGTCGAGTTGTTCGACTCCTAGCCAGGGGAGGGGTTCGACGCGAGCTAAACTGCGGCTGACAATTTCAAATTGACCGTCGGCTCCTGCCCTGCCAATATAGTAGGGCTTGCAAACGTGATGGTTGGGTGCGATCGCGATTTGACCGCCGGGAGAGGCGAACTGCTGACCGATGGCGGCGGTTGCAATCTCCTCGACTTCAAAGGAACCTGCCGCTTCGACGGCTTGTTTCCAGAGGTAAACCTGGCTGTAGGAGGAGGCAATGGGATCGGAGGTAACGCGATCGCTGCCGTACCGAGCGCGAAAATTGCGAATGAAAGCTTGATTCTCTGGCGTAGCGAGACTTTGAAAGTAGTTCCAACAGGCGTAGTGACCGTTCGCTGCCGAGCCTATCTTTTGTAATTCTATCTCCGAAACGCTGGTTGCTAATATCGGAATTTCGTCGGCAGTTATTCCGGCATCGCGGTACTGCTGATAAAAAGCGGGGTTGCTATCGCCGTTGAGAGTGTTAAAGATAACATCGGGCCGCAGTGCTTGAATATTAGCAATAGTCGCTGCGAAATTTTTTGTTCCTAATGCCCAAAATTCTTCCCCGATAATTGCTCCACCCTGCTGCTGGACTCGGGAGCGGATGAGTTGGTGGGCGGTACGAGGAAATACATAATTGGAACCGAGCAGGTAAAATCGCTTTCCTCGGTTTTGCAGCAACCAGGCGATCGCGGGTTCGATCTGTTGGTTGGGACAGGAGCCTGTATAGAATATATGGGGCGAACTTTCTAAGCCTTCGTACTGTAAGGGATACCACAGCAGGGCGTTTAATTCTTCTATAATCGGTTTGACCGCTTTCCGGGAGCGCGAAGTCCAGCAACCGAAGATTGTCATTACCCCCAACTGCTGAATCGCTCGGCGCGCTTGCTCGGCAAACTCGTCCGGAGCAGAAGCACCATTGAGAATGACGGGTTCGATCTCGCAGTTGAGAACCCCTCCAGTTTCGTTGATTTCCGCGATCGCCATTAAAACGGCATCAATTAAGGGTCGCTCGCTTAACGCCATCGTACCGCTTTGGGAATGTAAGATACCAACTCGGATTCTGGCGTTTGAAGTAGGTTTGCGAACCGATGACATATCGCACAGCCTATAGCTTTTGATGAGGAATAAGTGAGTATTTTTACTTGAACCGTTTTCAGAATGCTACCGGAGTCTACCGGATTATTCTGAAATTAGACGCTACCGTGCAATGATTTTCAGTCTCTCGAGCAGAACCTGCCTTGTAGTGAATAGTGAAGTTTCCTCGTTATCCATTATCCATTGTCAATTATTAATTATTTTAGTTCGTCTTGCCATGCTTATTGCAGTGCGAGGTATACCCCTAGAGCCTATCCATCTTCGATCGCTTGCCTAACGAAGAATCTTTACAGGTGTATCTCATCGCGAGTTGCTTACAGCCGGAATCGCCCGAAACCCAATGCAGCAAACGCATTGAACGCTGAACTAATGTCCTTGCGCTGCTTTTGGTTTAACCGTCTCTTTTTCTGAAGCAAAAGCAATTGCGTCGGCGCTCGAACCGAAACGCACTGTACCGTTTAAATTTTTGCCTTGCAGCGTCGCTTTAAGCGTTACAGCATCGCAAGAACCCACCAGCGGCGCAGCCCCGGATAACTGTAGCTCTTTTCCTTGCCATTTCCCCGATAAAGTTGGCTTTTCTTCTGCTAGCGCTTCTGGGGAGAGATTACCTTGTTCTGCTAAAAGCAACCCATGCAAATAAACTCCCGACTGCTCTACGAGCAATATTTTCGGTTCTTTTTGCAGACAGTTCGGTAAATTCTCAATTTGCAATCGATAGCGTCCGCCTAGAGACGGCGGCGCTGTCAGATGAGTTTCACCGTAAGCGGTTACTGCATTAAACAGCACGACGACCGAACCGATCGCAATGCCGTAAAATGCTAGAGATTTACCATTAAAATGACTCATTTCAGTTATGAATTACGAGATAGAGTTAAACAAGAGGGCATTAAAAATAAAGTTAACCGCAATTGTAGGAATGGGTCGATCCTAAAGCCTATACTATTACAGCAGTACAATCCTACTTAACCCAATAATGGTGTTAGTCAATCTTTCCATTCTATTTGATAAACCCACGGGGATTACCACCTATGCTAATAACTTAGTTTCGCAACTCAAACCACTATCCCCAACGCTATTAATTGCACGCTCGCGCCCCGATTTTTGCTGCTACCCCATCCCCGATAATCTTTCACCCGCCCACGGTAGTAAGGGCCATTTGCGTCGCTTGCTCTGGACTCAGTTTAAATTGCCGCACATCGTTCGTCAATGCGGCTCTCCCTTGCTTTTTTCCCCCATTCCCGAAGCGCCACTGTACCGCAATTGTCGTTTTGTTGTGATGGTACACGATTTAATCCCGTTGCGTTTCCCGGAACTGTTCGCGCGATCGCCCCTAATTCCATATTTTAAATACTATATTCCCCAAGTTCTCGCCCAATCCGAGCATATTATCTGCAATTCCGAGGCGACAGCTAGGGATATTATCGATTTTTGGCAGATTCCAGCAGCGAAGATTACTCCAATTCCCCTGGCTTGCGATCGCGCCCATTTTCAACCTTGCCCCACACCCCGTAACGAACCTCCATATTTTCTTTATATCGGACGGCACGATCCCTATAAAAATGTAAGCCGACTCATCGAAGCGTTCGCCCGGTTGCGCCCTAGCGACAGCGAACTAAGGATTGCGGGTTCCTCCGATCCCCGCTACACTCCAGCCTTGCAGGAAAAAGTCGAAACTTTAGGATTGAGTGGACGGGTAAAATTTCTCGAATACGTTCCTTACTCGCAACTTCCCGAATTATTGAGTAACGCAATTGCTTTCGTGTTTCCCTCGTTGTGGGAAGGATTCGGGATTCCCGTTCTCGAAGCAATGGCGTGCGGTACGCCCGTTATAACCTCCAATTGTTCCTCGCTTCCTGAAGTGGCGGGAGATGCGGCGCTTTTAATCGATCCTTACGCAGTCGAAGAAATTGCCACAGCGATGCAACAACTGTGGGAGGATGGAGAGGCGCGATCGCAACTTTCCCGTCGCAGTTTAGAACGCGCCCAATTATTCAGTTGGGAAAAAACCGGCGAAGAAACGGTAAAACAGTTAATAGTTAATGGATAATTGATAATGGACAATTGATAACGAACACAGTCATTTTATTGTCCATTGTCCGATCCAATAAGATTCGGCTTTATAAATAGCCTCTTAGTTATCAATTATCAATTATCAATTATCAATTATCAATTATCCATTATCCATTATCCATTATAAACTCTGCCTTTCCAACTGCCACCGCGCCCTTGCCAATGACGCAAGGCCGAATCGAGTGTCATGAGACTATAAAGGAAGGCGATAAAAGGCAACGTAAGGGCAAACCAAGGCGAGCGACGGTAGAGGCGCAATGTGGGTAAATAGCTGATACTCATTAAACTCCAAGCTGAGAAACCCGCGATCGCAATTTGCCAATTTCCCGCTACCATTCCCCCGATTGCGGCTCCCTGCGGAACCAGATAAACTAACCCCATTCCGAGCAGTGTTCCTAGTAATAATAATGGCGAATAATTGAGTTGCGTGAAAGCAGTACGCGCGACCATATCCCAGAGCGTTGAGAGGGAATCGTAGGGGCGCAAACTGAAGGCAGATTCCGTCAGTCCCAGCCAAATTTTGGCATCGGGAGCGCTCGATTTTACCGCCTTGGCTAGGGAGCAATCGTCAATTAGGGCATTTTTGATAGCGGCGATGCCTCCGATGCGTTCTAAGGCTTCGCGCTTCATTAAAATACAGCCTCCAGCGGCAGCAGCCGTTGATTTTTTAGGATCGTTCGTCCAAGAAAACGGATAAAGTTTTTGGAAGAAGAAAACGAAGGCGGGAACGATAAGTTTTTCCCAAAAACTTTGACAGCGCAGTAAGACCATTAAGGAGACTAAATCGAGGTGTTCGGCGCGCGCTTTGAGGAGTAAGCTTTCAACGTTAGTGGGGACGCGATCGATGTCGGCATCGGAGAGGAGGAGATAATCTGGAGGGGGACTTAATTGGGTAGCGTAGTGCGTTGCTTGTTCTAAGGCCCAGAGTTTTCCAGTCCAGCCTGCGGGCAGCGGTTGAGAGGATAAAATATGCAACTGAGTATCAGAATCGGCGACAATTTCAGGTGAGATTGTTGCAGTTTTAATGCTTAATGATGCGGCAACTTCTTTGGCAATATCGGCAGTTCCATCGCTGCTTTGGTCGTCAATCAGGATGACGGTCAGGGGATAAGTTTGTTGAAAAAGAGAGCGCAGCGTTTTTGGCAAAACTTCTGCTTCGTTACGGGCGGGAACGACGGCACAAACGGAAACGCTCGATTTTTCTATAAGGGAGGATTGAGAATTTGCATCTAATTTACAGTTGCATTTCCAAAAATCACCCCAGAAAAATATTAAAACAATCCAAATCAGTAAGGAAGTTAAAGAAATCGAGAGAAAAAAAATTTGAAAATCTGACATTTAAGAGGATTGATAATGAATCACTGTTTGCTATTCCTCGCTGGCTTTGCACTAGGCACTATTCATGATTGCCCCATAAGGAATCGAGACTGTAAAAGTTGTTCCTTTACCGACTTCGCTGCTGACTTCAATCTCGCCGCCGTGCAACTCGACGCACTGTTTGACAATCGCTAGCCCTAATCCCGTTCCTTTAATCAAACCAACGTTAGTAGCCCGGTGAAAGGTATTGAAAAGATGCTGGCGATCTTCGAGGGGAATCCCAATTCCACAATCGGTTACTTTAAAGACAGTTCCAGCGTCACTGCATACGACATCGAACTGAATCAATTTTTTTTCAGGTGAATATTTGATAGCATTTGAGAGTAAATTCACAAGAATATGTCGGAGGAGGCTTTTATCTACGTTTGCTTCTTTGTTGCCTCGATAAGTAAATTCAACTTTCGTTGTTTCGATCTCTTCGATATGAACTTCTGCGAGCGCGCCCCGACAAAAGTTTTCTAGATTCAACGGTGCGGGATTAAATTCTAGTTTTTTCGCATCGGCGCGACCGAGCAGCAAGACATCATCAAGAAGTTCGATTGTACGCTCGATCCCTTTTTGCATTCGCTGGAAAAGTTCTTTTTTCTTATCAGGGGAGAGGCGAGTATCGTAAAGTTCTAGCATCTGAGCGATACCGCTAATACTATTGAGGGGGTTGCGAAATTCGTGGGATACCATCGAAACGAAGTAAGAGTTGAGCGAGTGCCTCTCTTGTTGTCGCTCGCTTTGCTTGCAAAGTTCGATTTCGCTGCCATCAATTTCTTGAATTATACCGACGGCACGTTTAGGGATGCTATGTTCGTCGCGCAAGACGATCCCGCGATCGCGAACGCAAATATAATGACCGTTTTCGTGGCGGATGCGGTATTCGATACCGTAATGACTTCGATCTCCCGGTAAAAAAAAGTCTTGCACTTCTTCCCGGACGCGGGCGCGATCTTCGGGATGGATGCGTTGGTTCCACCAGTAGCGCGTTGGTTCTGCGTCTGCGATGGAACTTCCTAATAACCGCTCTTGTCCCCCAGCGCGAGCGACGATATCGGCTTCGATATCCCAATCGTAAATGATACTGCGAGTGATTTCTGCGGCTAAATTGTAGCGTTCGTCGATCGCGTGCAGTTGATTTTCCAGGCGCTGGCATTGGATTTGAGCTTGCCGTTCGCGTTCTGCTTCTTCAAGGAGACTGTTGCGCTCGAGGGCGACAGCGAGATGTAGGGCGATATTTTCAATGAATTCGAGTTCTTCGACGGACCAGAGGCGCGTTTCGGAGGATTGGTAGGCGACGAGGATGCCCCAGGGCTGAAGGGGTTCGGTAGCCACAGGTGCTTTGGAGGGGAGAAGAATCGGGGTGCTAAGGCTGGCTTTCATTTGGAACCGATCGCACCATTGTCGAGCGTGCTGACTCAACGCTACTTCGTCTAAATTAGCGATCGCACAACTTTCTTGACAAATCGATTCTAGCGTGAATATAAAATCATGAAACTCGTCGCTCGGTAGAAGGGGAGGCTGGTTAGAAGCGACGGATTCCGCGATTGTCGCACCGCCCCCTTGGGGATAAAACTGATAGATAACAACGCGATCGCAGTTTAACAGTTGGCGCGATCGCATCGCAGTAGTTTCCAGGATTTCAGTAACTCTTGCACCTTGATAAATTTGACGCGCAATCCCCGTACTCAGTTCTTGGCAGGCGCGAGAGTAAGCAAGTTGGCGTTGCAACCGTTGTCGTTCGAGAGCAGCGTCCAGCGCGTTCAGGAGTATAGTAGGCGTAACCTCTCCTTTGAGCAAACAGTCCTCAGCACGCCATTCAAGAGCAAGCCCATTCAATTCTTGGCAGTCCTGCGCTGCCAGGACAATCGGGCAAGAACGCCAACTGTCCAGGTTAGCGCACAAGCGTTGTAGAAGCTCGATTTCCGCCGAATTCGACAGTTGAAAGTCGAGCAAAACCGCATCGGGTTTTACGCGATCGCATAATTCCCATCCCGCTTGTCCGCTTTCTCCTTCCCAAATTTGATAGCGATAGCGACGATCTTGCAGGAGGTAGCGGCGGTAAATTGCGCGCTCCTCCTCCGAATTGTCAAGAATAACGATTGTCCGTTGCGGCTGATTCATACAATGTCCGTTCTTGAAAAACACCCCCTTAAAGGTGGAGATATCTCAACTGTTCACCTCTCGATTCTAGAACCAAACCCAAAAATTGAGTCTATCTACCTAAAACGAATAGCGTTAACAGCGTGCCGCTATTCCAAAAGCTATGGAGCAGAATCGAAGCGAGGAGATTGCGCGATCGCGCGTACACTACTCCTAGAATTCCCCCCAAAGCCGTCAGGGGTAAAACCTCCGACAAACTCAGGTGCGCCGTCGCAAACACCAACGCGCTCGTTGCTACTGCCGCCCAAACCGGCAAGTAGCGCGTTAGCGACGGCAGCAAAAAGCCGCGAAATATAATCTCTTCAAACACCGGAGCAGCAACCGAGGCTGTAAAAATAAACACTCCCAGCGCTACCCAATCTTGCGCTTGCAACGCTAGCGATAAAATCGGATTGCTTCCGCCCTGTCCATTCCACAACTGCTGGTTAATCAAAGAAACGACCACCACAACGGGAACTGCAATCAGATAACCGCCCAGCCCCCACAAAAACCAATTTCCCCGCACCTCAAAGCGAAACCAATCGGTCGGCAAAGGGAAATAGGGCTTAATCGAAACGTACAACACCGAGAGTCCAACGGCGGCGAGGAGGAGGTAGCTCGCGAGAACCAAAAACGCTTTTTCTCGCACGTTATACCCCGTCGGATCGAGTCCTAAAAAGCCAAAAAATAGCGGTAATAGGAACTGTCCGGCAAAGAAAAAACCGACGATAAGAACTTGCCAAATCGTTTCGCCGTCCCAAGGAACCTGCCAAGCGAGAGTTTCCGGAAGCGTCAGCAACGATTTTTGCGGCTGCCAGACGGTACGAGCGGCTAAAAAGAGCAGCAGAATCACTCCGAGCAACCCACAAAATGCGGGCAAACCGCTCACAATTGCGAGTTTGGTGAGGGCGGCGCGGGCAGTCATTTGTCGTTCGGCAGCGAGTTGGGCGAGGCCTTCGCGGTTCTGTTGAATGCGGTATAATTGCTCGATCGCGCGATCGCGAAACCAGCCCTCGAGGTTTTGTTCGAGTACGGGAGCGATGGGGGCCGGTTCTGCCGTAGCATTTTCCGCCCACAAACTCTCTAAAATCGTTGCCGTGCTAGCAACTTGCGGATTGCGAGCGCGCTTGCCGAGTTCCGCCCAGCGTTGTTGCGCTTCCTTCACTTTGCCTTCTTGCGCTTGAAGAATGCCGAGTTTGAGATCGATTTGCTCGAGGAAGTTGCGAGCCTCAAGTCGCTCTCGCTCCGAGATTTTTGCACCGTCTTTGGCAACGACAAGGCTGTTTTGCACCTCGGTGCGAGCCTCAGCGTACTCCTCGCGGGCGCTTTCGTAGGGAGTCTCGCCCAAAGCTGTTTCGAGAACTTGCTGCGTCTGGGCATTATCAGCCTTAAATTCTGCGGCTTGTAAGAGCAAGTCGGTTTGGTAGAGTTCCAAGCGACTTTGCACCTGCGGCTGTTGCCAGCTTTGAATGAGGGAGAGGGTAATATTAATCAAGGCGAGAATCGTCAAGCCAATTAAGATGAATCGTTTAAACGTCGGCCAGGATTCTTTTGCAAACATCGTCATACTTCCCTCTGTCACTGCTGGTTATTATCCCATCTCGATCCAGTTTTCGGATGATGGTTTGGCTGATGCGAGTTTGATACAGCGCTATATCCTGAGATTAGGACAGTTTTCGACTCCTGAGTGCCGTTGACAGCCATTTCAGCGTCCTAGCCCAAATGCGTAGCGACTAAAACCTGAATTTTAAGAAAGGGTAAAGCTTTCAGCTTACGATAGAATTACGTTTCAGGCTCCGTCGAACTCCCTCGTATTTCTCCTGGGGAGCGAACCCAAGACGATTCGATTTGAGCCGAAATTCTGGCTCTATTTTTAAGGCTTTCTGGCTTACAATTCTTCTATACCCGGCTCTCTGCTGGTCGGAAATTCCATTCTTCGTTCCTTACGAACTTCTAATTCGGGAACTTCTTCTTCTACAGGAATTTCTAAGGCTAATTCGGCTTCTTTTGACGCATCTAAGCTCAAAGGAATCTTTTCTAGTTCGGGCAGTTCGACAACTTTCTGCTCTTGTTTCTCGACTTCTTTGGGAACGAGGGCGGGGAGCGGTTCGGGTGTTTCCAGCCAACAACTGGCGATGGGAAGCGTATGTTCTAAGTCTTCTAAGGGGCGCGGAATGACCATTACTGCGCTGAGTTCGCCGATACGTTCGGCTTCGTACATCCCCACTTCGACGGCAACGGCAACATTCGCAACCGTACCCCGAATAATTGCGGTACACAAGCCATCGCCGATTTTTTCATAGCCGGCTAATTGTACGTCGGCTGCTTTCAGCATTGCATCGGCTGCGCCTACCATTGCGGGGAAACCGCGCGTTTCCAGCAAACCGAGGGATTGGTTGCTGAGGCGGCTGTACCCTCGCTGGATGTGCGCGATCGCGGCTAGGTGCTTGCCGATGGGAAAGATTGCTTCTAAGTTCGGCATCGGACGCGCTAGCACCATTTTACCCACCAGTTGTCCGAATTGTTCGGCCGTGCGCGCTCCTTCTTCCACCGCGAGTCGAACGTCCGCCGTTTTGCCTCGAATAATTGCCGTGCAATGTCCGCTTCCGACTTTCTCGTAACCCACCAGCGTTACTTCTGCCGACTTTAGCATCATGTCCGCCGTCCCCACGACGGCCGGGAAACTCTTTGTCGAAACCAATCCCAAGGCCAGAGAAGCGTCTGGCGGCGAGGTGTATGTTCTGGGTTGCGATTTCTGGGTTAAACGTTGCGAGCGAATTTCAATTGACATTGTTAGGAGCGCTTGCTGTAGAGATTTCCTCGCGCGACGACGGCCGCCTACCTAATAGCATAATCGATCGCCTGGAATTCAGATCTTCAGAAACAGCAAACCGCGCTCGAGAGATTCGAGCGGGTGGGCTGGAGATACGGGAGGGGACTATCGAGCGGGCGAACTGGATTTCATTACAACGGCTTTATAGGGAATGACTCCGATTTTTTCGCTGCCGATACATTTAGAAACGCCCCAGGATAAATCCAGGGTTCTGGGCGCAATAAAGGGGCCGCGATCGTTGATGCGCACGATCGCGCTATCGTTGTTCTTTAGGTTCGTCACTTTCAAGTAAGTATCGAACGGTAGAGAAGGATGGGCGGCGGTAAAAGCGTGTTTGTTATAGGTTTCGCCGTTCGCTGTCAGCCGACCGTGGAAAAATCCGCCGTACCATGAGGCAAACCCTTCGATCGTTTTTGAGGTTTCGACGACGTTATACATCTGCTGTTGCGCCTCCAACAAGGTTAGCGGCGGAACCCCTAAAGCTGCACGCAAGTTATTCGTCCAATTAATCGCCAGCAAATCGCGATTGCTCTCGTTTTTGGAGGCGATGCGATCGTCGATCGCGAATAACAGGGTTTTCCCCATCATCGCTCCCGGAATTTTACCCGACAGCACGGGTTTAATCGTCTTTGCATCAAAATCAGTCTGCGAGATTGCTCGTTCCAAGCGCTCGGCGATTAAATCGGCTTGGCGCTGTTCGTTTAATTGGGCAATGGCTCTACCATTTACCCGAACTTGATAGGCTTGTTCTGCCTCGGAAGGCGGCGCTGCTTGCGTTTCTACCGCAGCAATGGTACTCACGGGGACGGCGCGAGGTTCGGATTGTCCCCATTCTAAGGCCGTAGGGCTAGGATGCAAGGAAACGGGGTTGACTGTCACCTCAATGGCGAGGGCCTTTGCTGGCTTGGCTTCTCCTTCGGCAGCCTTTCGCCCGAAAGCGAGTAAATTTTGCATGAATTTCCCCAACCGTTGCGAGACGTTTTGAGGGGGAATTGCTTCAGGCAATGTTCGACGAGGTAGGGCCGCGACCGGAACTGCACCCTTTTGTTGTTCTGTCAAGGGCGTACAGGTCGAGCTATCGAGGGGAAGCACGCGAGGATTTTGCGAATTGCTATTAAAGGCTAAATTGCGCTCTAAGGTTTCGGTAAAGCGCTCGTGCAGGCCTGTCATCGCAGGAGCCGTAACGGGCGATGTTGCTAGCGGTGCTGCGGAAGCAGAAGCGAGCGAGATTTCTAAGGAACGAGCATCAGCCGCAGAGAAATAGTTGGGCAGTTTCAGCAAGCTCTGGCTGTAAGCGAGTAGGATACTCAAACAAGATGTCACCCAAGCAATTCTGAAAAGGGGCATATGCTAAAGAAGGGTTGAAAAGGTTTTTCGCGCGAGCGGTTTTGACCGATCGGCTATATCTCAAGATATAGATCTCTAGATATATAATTGTGAGGGTTCAAAGCGATCCCCAAAGAGAGCTTGCAGTTTGCAGATCTCTTTCACAAAACTTTAGGGGATCGCTCTGTTATTGTCAAATCATTTATCCGAAAATCGCCTTTCATCTCGCCCTCTGTCCCTTACAGGCAATGGTTCTAGCTATTTAGAGGCTTGGATTCGCGAAAGAGCGATCGGGCAATTTTAGCGATATAGTAACTAAAGATAAGCTCACTCATTTTGAACTCTTATGGTTAGCTTCCCTTTTTATATTGTGGATGTTTTTTCTCCGCATAAATATGCGGGAAATCAACTAGCAGTTATTGCGGATTCCGAGCAGTTGAGTGATGCCGAAATGCTGGCAATCGCGCGCGAAATGAACTACTCTGAAACGACTTTTATCCGCGATCGCACTCCTCGCAACGGCGGTTATGAGGTTCGCATTTTTACTCCCAAAAAAGAATTACCCTTCGCCGGACATCCAACTTTAGGAACTGCCTACATTTTGATGACCGAAATCCTGACCCATCCGAGCGATACGCTTCTGTTAAACTTAAAAGTCGGTCAAATCCCCGTTCGCAGATCTGATAGCGATTTACTTTGGATGCGTCAAAACCCTCCCACTTTCGGTCAAAACTTTGAGGCGCGGGATTTAGCCGAAGTTTTAACCTTGGAGGCGGATAGCATCGACTCCCGATTTCCAATTCAAGCCGTCTCGACAGGCGTTCCTTTTATTATCGTTCCTTTAACAAGTCACGAAGCGTTAAAAAAAATCCGCGTCAATCGAGAGCAATATTTTCAGTGGGTGGAAGGGGCAGAAGCAAAAGAAATTTTAGTATTTTGCCCCGAAACTTATGCGCCGGAAAATAACTTAAGCGTGCGAGTTTTTGCCGAAAGTTTGGGGATTCCCGAGGATCCGGCAACGGGTAGTGCGAATGGATGTTTAGCGGGCTATTTAGTAGAGCATTTGTATTTTAAAAGAAGTGCGATCGAGGTGCGCGTCGAACAAGGTTATGAAATCGATCGCCCTTCACTCTTATTTTTAAAAGCAGAACGAAAAGACACCGAAATTGAAGTCTCGGTGGGCGGAAATGTCGTCATGGTAGCGAAAGGACAACTGGTGTGAACGATTCGCACTCCCGATCGCAGATAGATCTGAGTTTTTTGCCGGACTAATACCACAGAAAGAAAGTTTTTTCCTCCTTCTGTGGGATGAGGCTTTCCCTATCTATCCAGTCCGTGCCAGGATTTTTACTTCGATCTCTCTTTGTTAAGGAGAGCTTATAGCATCGATAAAAAGATATTGTCTTAGAGATGTTTACAAAACTTAAAAAGGTAGCTATGATGTGAAACATAGATACGAGATACGAAGCTCGCATCTCGAACCTTGATAACTTCATACCGCAATCATTCAACCATGACAACCACCCTTTCAACTCGCGAGAGCGCGGGCGCTTGGGAAAGATTCTGTCAGTGGATTACCAGCACCAACAACCGCATTTATGTCGGTTGGTTCGGCGTACTGATGATCCCGACGCTTCTGAGCGCAACCATCTGCTACCTGATCGCCTTTGTCGCCGCCCCCCC